>VBOO01000215.1 GCA_005877505.1 Nitrospirota bacterium | reverse complement strand
GCGTCGGGTGAAACTGGAATGAATCCGGCTACGCGCGCGATCCGTAGTAGCAGGCATGGTCGTTTCAGGCGCCTTGACAGTGGAAAAATCCCCGTGCTAGGGTGGATCAGCTTGTCACATGAAGCGGTTGGCTCGACGAACCAATAGGGTAATCCATAAGGGGACGCGGATAACGTTCAAAAGGAGGTGGCGGTTATGATGCGTAATGTTGTAGTTGTTGTATTGCTCCTCGGTGCTCTGGCGTTCGTCGTGAATGGGGTCTCCTGGGCCGCCATGTCGCACGCGGCTGAAGCGGTCGAGCACACCGAAGAAGCCATCTCGCACGGCAAACAGGGACATGCAGATGTCCTCTTGAAGCATGCCGAGACGGCCCTTAAGCACGCAGAGGCGGCGCAAAAAGAAAAAGCCAACATGCACATGGAGGAGGGCATCAAGCATCTGAAAGGGGCTATCGCTGAGGGGAAGAAAGGCGATGCGGCCGGCGGCGTAAAGCATGCCGAAGAGGCGCTGATGCACATCAAGGAGGCTGCGAAGTAAGCGTCCCCGCCTCCCGACGAGAAGGACTAAGTGAACGGGCAGGGGGGATTGCTCCCTGCCCGTTCTCGTTTGTGCAGGATGCTGAAAAAGGCCCCCAACTTTGTTCTCATCACCCATTGCACGAAGCCAGGCAATGGGTACCCGTCGAACCCCTCAACGTACATATTCAGTACGCCTCGGGGTCCTCGTCTCCCTGCGGCCTCGTTGGCTGACCTTTTTGAGCATCCTAAAAGAATATTCATATGAGAGTCGGCTATTTTCAGTTCGAGCCTGTCTTCGGCGATATCAAGCGCAACCTCGACACCGTGGCTCATCGTCTTGCACAGGTGGAGTGCGACCTCCTGGTCCTGCCGGAGCTGTTCAACACCGGTTATCAATTCATATCGGTTGATGAGGTGAGGGCCTTGGCCGAGGAAATTCCGGGAGGCCCCACGACCGAACGGCTGCTGAAGCTCGCCGCCGAGCGGCGCGTGCATCTTGTCGCCGGCCTGGCAGAGCGGGCGGGGAATCGGCTCTACAACTCGGCTGTCTTGGCGGGGCCCGGCGGACTGATCGGCGTCTACCGGAAGACGCATCTCTTCTTCGAGGAGAACCTGTTCTTTGCCCCCGGGGACACGGGGTTTCCCGTGTTCGACATCGGAGCGGCGCGGGTGGGGCTGATGGTGTGCTTCGATTGGTTCTACCCGGAGTCGGCGCGCACACTGGCCTTGAAGGGTGCGGACATCATCGCCCATCCCTCCAACCTGGTGCTGCCCCATTGCCCCGACTCCATGGTCACGCGCTGCATCGAAAATCGAATCTTCGCAGTGACGTGCAACCGGACCGGCTGGGAAGAGCGCGGCGGGAAGGAGCGGCTGACCTACATCGGGAATAGTGAAGTCGTCACGCCCCAAGGCGAGATCATCAAGCGCGCGAAGTCTGCTCAGGAGACGCTGGCCGTCGTCGAGATCAACCCGCTGGAGGCCCGCAACAAGAAGATCAATCCCTACAACGACCTCCTGGCTGGCCGCCGCCCCGATCTCTATAAATCATAGCTAGGCGCGGGTCCTGTCACCGCATTACCCTGACGTGCGACGGGGTACCCGTTGCTCTTCGGACTGCAACGGGTCGAAACGCCGTCGCAGCCCCGCAGACTCGGCTGTAGGCCCTTCCGCTCCGCCAGGGTCCCATGCGGCGCCACCCGCCTCTCAATCACAATAATTCGGGCGTAGCAAACTTAGCATGAAATATTCAGCCCATTGCCTACGCTGATCGTCTTCTATGACGAGAAACTGAACCCTACAGTTCTCACGTATCCATCTTTTTGCTTCCTCGATATCACTACAACGTCCCTCTTGTACAAGTTGAGCACGAAGGTTGCCATGTTGGTTTCCCATGAGGTGATTCTGGTAAATCCGTTGCCGTAACCCGCCTATGGCTCTTTTGGTACGGCCTGCCCGAAGGAATTCTCCGTTTTGAGCATTATTGACAGAAATAACATAGAGGCCTGGTAGCTCAGGCAATTTTGATCTCAACGAATGTCTTCAGTATCCTCGGCAAGGCAGGAACAAATGGACAGGTCTACCTCCAGACCTTCATGCGGCGCGGCCGGTTGCCTTCTCTAACAATTCGTGAATCAATGTCTGATAGGGCTTGCCCATCTTGGCCGCCATTCGACGCAGCGATGCCAGCAACTTCGGGGCGAGGCGAATCGCGATCAGTTGCTTGGCGGTCCCGCTTGCCGGTCGTCCGACCCGGCGTGCTCGTTTGAGTTCCTCGTCCGTTGCCTCAGGAATATCCGAAAAGTCAATCTGGCTGTCTGGAATATGCTTGACGTTACTTACGGCTTGCTTGCCGCGCGCCGATAATCCGGATCGTTTCTTTTCCATCGCCAGCCCTCCTTAACGTATACACCACCAGCAGAATCCTGTCGGCAACTGAGATACCGACCTGCTTGTATCGAAGCTCCAGTTGAGAATGTGTCAGATCCTCCCAGTCAAGGCCGTCAGGACCTCCGAAAACCGTGGCAGCTTCTTCGAAAGGGACACCGAGCCTTTCGAAATTGCCGATTGCCTTCCGGATGTCCCAGGAAAACATTTATTGTATATACACGAATTGCGTTGATTTAGCCACTATTTGTCGTATAGCACAACATCGATGACAGTTCTTAATGTGTCCAAAGGAGCAGGACATCGATGACAAGGGAAATCCGGGACAGATTTATTTTTTTGCTTTATCTGCTCGTTGTCCGGTTGGACAGGCTCGTCTCGACACGAAAAATAAATCTGTCCCGGATTTACGGATTAGAAGCCGAGCGCGAAAAGGCACGCTGAGCGCACTTCTGACATTTTTCGGGCACTGACCGACGTGATCAGAGGACCAATCTTCGCCTTCGCAACGGTTTGGATGTGGTCGAGATTCACCGCGCAGCTCTTTGGCATCCCGTCCGCCTCGGTCAATAAGACCTCTGAGGGGATGTCGCGTATTGTTGACGTTACCGGAGCGACCGTCACTTCTCCGAGAAACTCCAACGCGGAATCTCTTGTCAGGATGACGACGGGCCTTCTCTTGTCCGGCTTCGAGAACTTGTACCACCTGACCTCGCCGCGTTTCATCACTCACCCCAGTGCTGCTCGTTCTCCCAATCGCTGAACTCCCCGCCCTTGACGGGCTTTCGCGTGTATCCCTCACGGTGCTTGCGCTCCAACTCCTTCATCCGGATATTTTTAAGGGCGGACCGGAGGGCGTCGCGGGTGAACGCGGACCGTGTAGTTCCAATTCGTCTGGCCGTCTTGTCTACTTCGGAAACGAGGTTCTCATCCAAGGTCATCTGTACAGTCTTCATCATGCCTCCTTATTGACAGATAGCTATTCTTATAGCTATTGTTATACATAGTTACGGGAAAAGCAAGCTGGGACAAGGAGGTTGGTGCACGGGTTACAGATACTTCTGCAGCGCGCGGCCCGTGTGGGAGGCGCGTTCCGTGACGATGGCTTCGGGCGGGCCCGTCGCCACGACCTCGCCGCCCAAGTCGCCGCCCTCCGGCCCCAGGTCAATCACCCAGTCGGCGGTCTTGACGACGTCCAGGTTGTGCTC
>VBOO01000214.1 GCA_005877505.1 Nitrospirota bacterium | reverse complement strand
AATGAACGGTTGACCGATGCGCTCCAGGACGCCAAGGCCCAGATCGAAGCGATGCGGGCCGAGGTGGAAAAGCTCACGGCGCCGCCGTCCACCTATGGCATCTTCACCAGCGCCAACAAGGACCAGACCGTCAATGTCTACGTCACCGGACGGAAATTAAAAGTCAATCTTCACCCGGCCATCAACGCCAAGACGCTGCACAAGGGCCAGGAAGTGATCCTGAACGAGGCGCTCAACGTCATCGAAGCCTGCGGGTTTGACGTGCAGGGCGAGGTGGTCCGCCTGAAGGACAACCTCGACGGGCGACGCGCCACCATCACGCTGCGCACCGATGAAGAGCGCGTGGCCGAGCTCGCCGAGCCGCTTCTGTCCCAGCGCCTCAGCGTCGGGGACCATCTGCTCTATGACGCGCGGTCGGGTTACCTCCTCGAAAAGCTCCCGAAGTCCGAGGTCGAGGAATTGGTTCTGGAAGAGGTTCCGGACATCAGCTACGATGACATCGGCGGGTTGCACGAGCAGATCGAGCAGATCCAGGACGCGGTCGAACTTCCCTTTCTGCACGCCGATCTCTTTAAAGAGCACAAGCTGCGTGCGCCCAAGGGCGTCCTGCTGTACGGCCCTCCAGGCTGCGGCAAGACCTTGATCGCCAAGGCCGTCGCCAACTCGATCGCCAAGAAGCTGGGTCATTTGACGGGCAAAGACATTCGGAGCTTTTTCCTGCACGTCAAGGGGCCCGAGCTCCTCAACAAGTACGTGGGCGAGTCGGAACGCCAGGTCCGGGAGGTCTTCAAGAAGGCGAAGGAAAAGGCGGATGACGGGTATCCGGTGATCGTGTTCTTCGACGAGATGGACGCCCTCTTCCGAACCCGCGGCAGCGGAATCTCTTCCGATATTGAGTCCACCATCGTGCCCCAGTTCCTCTCGGAGATCGACGGCGTCGAGCGGCTGCGTAACGTCATCGTGATCGGTGCCAGCAACCGGCAGGACCTCATTGACCCGGCGGTGCTGCGCCCGGGACGCTTGGATGTGAAGATCAAGATCGATCGCCCGAACAAGGCCGCGGCCAGGGACATTTTCTCAAAGTACCTGACCGCCGATCTGCCCTGGCACAAGGAAGAGCTGGAACGCGATGGCGGGGAGCCGGTGAAGGTCGTGGAGCGGTTGACCGGGCAGACCGTGGAGTCCATGTATGCGCTCAGCGAAGAGAATCAATACCTCGAGGTGACCTACGCGAACGGCGACAAAGAGACGTTCTACATGAAGGATTTCTCCAGCGGAGCGCTGATCGAGGGGATCGTCTCGCGCGCCAAGAAATACGCGATCAAGCGCCTGCTCGCAACCGGCGAGCGAGGCATCAAGGGCGACGACCTCCTCCGGGCCATCCGGGACGAGTTCAAGGAGCATGAAGACCTGCCGAACACGACCAATCCAGACGACTGGGCGAAGATTGCCGGCAAGAAGGCCGACAAGATCGTCCACGTGCGGACGATCACGGTCGGGTCCAGCGAATCGCGTCGCATCGAAACCGTGACGACCGGCCACTACCTCTAACGCGCCCTGTTCGTTGCCCGTGAACCCCCTATGACAACCAAGCGAGCGCTCGGCACCGAGACGGAGTTCGGGATCGCGACACGCGATCCCGAGACCGTGGACCCGGTTTCCAACTCCCTGTTTCTGATCAACCACTATCCCTCTTTTCCCTCGCCGAAGATCCTCTGGGACTATGAGAACGAGAACCCGCTGCTCGACATCCGCGGTTTCGAGGTTGAGGGGGAGCGCGAGCGGCCGGGGCCGGACTACAACCGGCTGCTCAACAAGGTGCTGGCCAACGGAGGCCGCCTCTACGTGGACGGCGCGCATCCCGAATACTCCACGCCGGAGTGCACGACGGCCCGGGGCGTCGTCCTGTACGAAAAGGCCGGGGAGCGCATCCTGGCCGCAGCCGTGCGCGCCGTGGAGCTGGTGCGCGGGCCGGGCAGCCTGCTGGTATACAAGAACAACACGGACGGCAAGGGCAACAGTTACGGGTACCACGAGAACTACCTGGTGACCCGCGCGGTCCCGTTCGAGCGCATCGCGCGCGCCCTCGTCCCGTTCCTCGTCACCCGTCAGATCTACGCGGGCGCTGGCAAAGTCGGGTCGGAAAATCAAACGGCCATGACCGCCTACCAGCTCTCGCAGCGGGCCGACTTCTTCGAGACGCTCATGGACCTCAACACGATGGTCAAGCGGCCCATCATCAACACGCGGGATGAGCCGCATGCCGATCCCGCCAAGTACCGGCGGCTCCACGTGATTGCCGGGGACGTCAACATGACGGAAGTCGCGACCTTCCTCAAGGTCGGCGCGATGTCCATCGTGCTCGACATGGTCGAGGCCGACTGGCCGCTCCCGGCGGTTGAGCTCGAAGACCCCGTCCTTGCAATCAAAGCGGTCTCGCGCGACCTGGCGGTCAAGGGAGATCTGAAACTGGCGGGCGGCAGGACCACCACGGCGATCGCCGTGCAGCGCGCCTACCTCAGGGCGGCCCAGGACTTCTACGCGAGCCATGAGGTGACGCTGCCGATCAAGGAAGTGCTGGTCCGCTGGGAAGAGACCCTCGAGAAGCTCGAGCGCGATCCCCGCGAGCTGAACCGCGAGCTGGACTGGGTGGCCAAGCGCGCCCTCATCGAGTCCTATCTCGAACGGAAGGGCTGCGGCTGGGACGACCCGCGTGTGGCGATGATGGACCTGCAGTACCATGATGTCCGGCCCGACAAGGGGCTCTACTACGCGCTTGAGCGCGCCAACCGGGTGGAACGGATCGTTTCGGACGAGGACGTCCGCCAGGCGGAAACGGTCGCGCCATTCGATACGCGCGCCTACTTCCGCGCGGCTTGCGTGAAGAAGTGGCCCCAGGAAGTGTATGCGGCGAGCTGGACGTCGGTGCTCTTCGACGCCGGCAACGCGGTCATCAAGAAAGTCCCGCTCCTCGAGCCGCTCCGCGGTACCGAGGCTCTCACGAAAGGCCTGCTCGACGAATCCGAGACCGTCGATGTCCTGCTGGAGAAATTGAAGGCCTAACTGCTGTGTCGCGATTCCTCGATCCTTACGGCTCCAGTTTCTATGATTTCCTGGCGGGCCGTGGTCCCGAGCCTCTTCACCAGGCCCCACAGGTCGGCTCTCAGCCTGCCGCCTCTGGCGCGCCCGGCGCCTCTGGGCTTCCGGCCATCCCCCACGGCACCACGGTGCTGGCGATCCGGTACCAGGATGGCGTCCTGATGGCGGGCGATCGCCAGGCCACCGAAGGGTTCCAGGTCGCCGGCCGCCGCATCGACAAAGTGTTCAAGACCGACGAGCATTCGGCCATCGCCATCGCCGGCGCGGCGGGCCCGTCCCTGGAGCTCGCCCGCCTCTTCCAGATCGAACTGGAGCACTATGAAAAACTAGAAGGCGATATGCTCTCCTGCGAGGGCAAGGCCAACAAGCTGGCCCAGATGGTGCGGGGGAACCTGCCGATGGCGTTCCAGGGGCTGGTGGTGATCCCGCTGTTCGCCGGGTACGATCTCAAGCGGCGCGAAGGGCGGATCTTCAAATACGACGTGACCGGCGGCCGCTACGAGGAGACGGAGTACCACGCGACGGGATCGGGCGGCAAGGACGCGCGCGACACGATGAAGCAGCTCTACCGGCGGGGGC
>VBOO01000213.1 GCA_005877505.1 Nitrospirota bacterium | reverse complement strand
TTCGCCACCACCGTCGTCACGCCCCCGAAGTGCCCCGGCCGTGAGAGCCCCTCGTACCGGCGCGTGAGGCGCTGCACGGAGACGGCCGTCTCGAAATCCGTCGGGTACATCTCCTGGGCGCGCGGGACAAAGACGGCGTCGACGCCGGCTGACCGGCAGAGGCCGAGATCCTGCGCGAGCGGGCGAGGGTACCGGTCGAAGTCCTCCAGCGGGCCGAACTGCAGGGGATTCACAAAGATGCTGACGGCCACCGCGTCGCAGGCCAGCCTGGCCGCGCGGATCAGCGAGCGGTGCCCCTCGTGTAACGCGCCCATGGTCGGCACCAGCCCGATCGTCACGCCTTCGCGCTGGATCCTTCGAGACCAGGTACGCATCGCGTGCACGGTCCGAATCCGAAGCATCAAGTCCGACACGCGCCGCCCGGCGTCCACGGGACGACGGGCTCCTCCAGGCGGCGGACCGCGTGCGGATCCCTGAGAGCAGCCAGCAGCGACGCCACGGTCTCCCCCAGCACCGGATGCCGGAAGGCCGGCGCCAGTTCGGCCAAGGGGGCCAAGACGAAGCGGCGTTCGTGCAGGCGCGGATGTGGGATATCCAGTCCATCATGCTGGATGACCTGGTCCCCGTAGAACAGGAGGTCAAGATCCATGGTGCGGGATCCTGAGGGACGGTCGCGGCCCAGCCCCCGCTCCGTTTCCTTAAGGATCAGGAGCAGGCGCCAGGCCGGCAATTCGGTGTCCACCCGCGCCACGAGGTTCAGGAACGGCCCACCGACATCGCCGACCGGCTCCGTTTCGTACGCGGAGGAGTGCCGCACCAACTGGCTGTGCGGGAGCATGCCCAGCAACCCGAGCGCGCGGGCGCAAAAGTCGCGCCGATCGCCCAGGTTCGACCCGATCCCGATGTAGGTTTCAACCATCCGCCCCGCCTTACAGGCCCGCCTTCTCCATCCGCGAGACGGCCTCGAGCAGGCGCTCCTTCGGCGTGCACAACGTCATCCGGATGTAGCCCTCCCCGGCCTCCCCGAAGCCGTTGCCCGGCGTCGTCACGATCCCGGCCTTCTCCAGTAGGTGCGCCGTGAAGGACGTGGAGGTGAAGCCCTTCGGCACCGTGACCCAGACGTAGAACGCCGCGTGGAGCGGCTCCACTTCCAGCCCGACCCGCTTGAGCCCCGGGAGTAGCGCGTCGCGCCGCTCCTGATAGACCGCCCGGATCTCATCGGCCAGCGCATCCCCCTGGCGCAACGCCGTGATCCCGGCCTCCTGCACGGCCTGGAACGCGCCGGAGTCGAGGTTGCTCTTGACCTTGCCGAGCCCGGCCAGCACCTGCTTGTTGCCGACGGCGAACCCGATCCGCCAGCCGGTCATGTTGAAGGTCTTGGACAGCGAGTGAAACTCGACTCCGACCTCCTTGGCGCCGTCCGCCTCCAGGAAGCTGAGCGGGCGGTGTCGGTCATAGTAAATCTCGGAATAGGCCGCGTCGTGGCACACGATGATCCGGTGCTCGCTCGCAAACTCGACCACGCGCTTGAAGAAATCCTTGCTAGCCGTCGCCGAAGTCGGGTTGTTGGGATAGTTCAGGAACATCAGCTTGGCCTTGCGCACCACGTCTTTCGGGATGGCCCGGAGTTCCGGCAGGTAGTGGTGAGCCTTCGTCAGCGGCATCACGTACGGCGTGCCGCCTGCAAAGCTGGTCCCCACCGGATAGACCGGATACCCGGGACTCGGCACCAGGACTAGGTCGCCGGGGTCCACGAAGGCCAGCGGCACGTGGCCGATACCTTCCTTCGAGCCTATCAGCGTGAGGACCTCGTCAGCCGGATTAAGCGTGACGCTGAAGCGCCGCTTGTACCAGTCAGCGACCGCCTGCCGGAAGCTCAGCATCCCCTCGTAGGACGGATACTGGTGGTGCTTCGGGTTCCCCACCGCCTGGCGCAACTGTTCGACGATCGGCGCGGGGGTCGGCAGGTCCGGATCGCCGATGCCCAGATTGATGATGTCCACGCCGCGGGCGATGGCCTTCTGCTTCATCTCGTCGATCGCGGCGAACAGATACGGCGGCAAGGTCTTGATCCGGCTCGACGGCACAATGGGGAATCCGGCCATGCGGTCCTGCTCCTTTCGTACTCGAACACCCTCTCCCCTGGCGTACTTCAGATTACTTCAGCGGCAAGACAAAAGAAAAGGGGTTTTGACACGGCCGGACCTGCGTGCTAGCGTGGGCCATGCCCGCCCGCGCGGCCCGCTCGTTGCTGTCCGTCCTGCTGCTCAGCGCGTGCGCAGGCCCGGTTGCGCAGGTCAATCAGATCGCGACCCCGATCGATCCCGCCCTGCAAACCTCCATTTACGAATACCTGGACACCCCTGACGCCGAGCGCGCCGACCAGCTCCTCGCCGGGATTCTGGGCCGTCAGGATGCCACCCCGGAGGCCGTCTCGACCATCCTCGCCTCAGGCCGCACCTACCGGGCCGAACCGGTGGGTGTCCTGCCCAGCCGCGAACTTCGCCTCGGGGGGCGGGTGTTCTCCTACGGCCAGTACGTTCCGGATTCCTATCGCCCGGACAAGGCGTACGGGCTCGTCATCTGCTTGCACGGAGCCGGCTTCACGGGCGATTCCTATCTGGAACGCTGGCAGGCACGCCTGGGCGAGGGCTACATCCTGGCCTGCCCCACACTGCCCTTGGGCAATTGGTGGACCCGCACTGCCGAGGACTTCGTCCTGGCCACCATTCGCGCGGCTGAAGCCCGCTACCATGTTGATCCCAACCGCGTGTTTCTGACCGGCATGTCCAATGGCGGGATCGGCGCGTACCTGATCGGCGCCCATCACGCCTCGCGCTTTGCCGCGGTCGTACCCATGGCCGCAGGGCTGGACGACATCCTGATGCCGTTCCTCGAAAACTTCCGGCAGACGCCGCTGTACATCATCCACGGCCGGGAGGACCACGTGATGCCGGTCTCCCTGAGTCGCGCGATTGACGAGGCCCTGACCGAACTGGGCTACCCGCACGTCTACCGGGAGCATGATCGCGTCCACCCGATGGCCGGCGGCCATTTCTTCCCGCGGGAGGAGCTGCCGGACCTGGTCTCCTGGCTGGCAGACCGGCGCCGGAACCCGTACCCGAAGAAACTGACCATCGTGCGCGACGCGTCGCATCTCCTGCCGTTCAACTGGGCGCGCATTGACGCGACGGACCGCATCGCAGAATTTTCGGAGGACCTCATCGACCGCCACGACG
>VBOO01000212.1 GCA_005877505.1 Nitrospirota bacterium | reverse complement strand
TCAACTCGTTGATGACGTGCATGCCATCCTTCACCGGCATCTTGATATCGGTGATGATCAGGTCCGTGGGGTGTTTCCGGTAAAGCGCGATGCCTGCGACCCCATCCCGGGCCATGATCACCTTGTGGCCCGCCCCTTCCAGAATCTGCCCGAAGAGGTCCAGGGTCAGCTGATCATCATCAATGAACAGAATCCTGGCCATTCTTCCGTCCGCGCTCCGGCAATCAGTCTCCCTCGTCCGGCGCGCCGCCGGATCGGGCCAAGTCGTCAATTTTGATCGCGTCGGGGTTCAGCTTGGCAGCGGCCTTGGCCATGCGGTCGAAGGTTTCATCGAATGAGAGCGGCTCGGCCTCCTTGGGCCGGAACCGAATCGGATTGATCCGCGCGACGACGAAGCTCTTGAGGTACGGGCTGGTGAGGCCCCGGGCCTTCAGCGCCTCGACCTTCTCGATGACCAGCTCGTCCAGAGCCAGCACGGTTTTGGCCCGCGCCTGGCGGGCCTCCAGAGCCACGCGCAAGGAGCCCTGCATGAACTGATCCACGCGCTTGAGCACCGGATGGTAGGCGCCGCCGCTGAACCGAGGCCGCTCCTCATAGCAGAGGCCCAGCGTGATGAGGGCCGGCTCCTCGAACTCCAGCGCGTACGTCTCCTCAGTGGCGCTGTCGAGCCTCGCCAGCTCCTTGTACATCCGGATGACCTCGAGCGCCTTCTCCCGCAAATTGTGTGCCTTCTCGGTGTTCAGCGCAAGGATCTGATAGGCCGCGGCGGCCTCCGGCACCACGATCGCCGTGATGCTTTTCGCGCCCAGGGTCTTCATGGCCGAGAGGCGATGGTGGCCGTTCGGCGTCCAATACCTGGCCGGGCCTTCGTGAGGGACGCGCACCGCGATGATCGGATCAAGGAAGCGTCCGAGCTTGCCGATCACGGCCTCGAGCTTGCGAACATGTGTCTCCGAGAGGTTGCGTTGGTAGGGGGTAGGCTCCACCTTCTCGATCGGGAGCGCGGCCATGAGGAGCCAGCGTCCGCCGAAGGGCTCACGGTATACGGCGAGCACCTTCCCGCCATCATCCTCGATCGCGCGATGGAGTTCGGCAACCTCTCCCGGAGGCGCCGCCGCCAGCAGCTCCGCGGCCGCCAGCCCCGTCGAGACCCCCGCGGGCTTCCGCCGCCGTACGGTGCCCGCGTCCTTTGCTTTCCGTGTCCTTCTCTCCGCCATAGGGAGTCCTTATAGTAGAGGAGCCTGTCGCAAAAGAAAAGCTCGTGGCGGCACCCGTGCTTGCTATCGTCTCGTCCTTTCTGTAGCCTACGTTCTGCCTTGCTGTCCTGCCTAAGGAGCTCATCCGTGAACCGCCCCGCGCGCGCCAGTTCGGTGATAGTGGCTCTGGCCGTCATGCTCACCGCGCCGGTCGCGCCTGCAGCGATCCAGAACCTGGAACCCGCGCTACACCCCGCCGCCGGGCCGACCACGGGCGAATACTGGGCGTTGATCATCGGCATCGACAACTACCACCACGGGCCTCCGTTGGAGACCGCAGTCAGGGACGCGTCAGCAGTGCGCGACGAACTCGCGCAGCGCTACGGGGTCCGCCGCGATCGTCTCCTGGAATTGTTCAACGAACAGGCCACGCGACAGAACATCGCCTATGCCCTCTTTCGCCTGAGCGACGACGCGAAACCTGACGATACCGTCCTGATCTACTTCGCCGGCCACGCGCACTATGACAAGGATGGCCGCTTGGAGTGGTGGGTGCCGGTTGAGGGGACACCCCTAACACCGGAGACATTGCTGTCGGACGCCGCAATCCAGGAAGAGCTGCAGGGCATGAAGGCCAAGCAGGTGCATGTGTTTCACGTATCCGCCGGAGTCGCGAGGGAGCTCCGCCTCGCCCAACCAAACCTCCAGGCTGAACGCGAGGCCCTCGAACAAGAACAACGGCAGGCTGAAGCGCACGCGAAATTGGAAGCGGCACGGCGGCAGGATGAGGAACGCAACCGGCTGGCCGCAGAACAAGCCCGGGTGGAGGCCGAGAGGCGCGCCGAGCGGGAGGGTCTCCTAGCCCGCGAGAGGGAGGAACGGACCAAGCAGCAGGTCGAGCAACAGCGGTTGAAAGAGGAGCGCAAACGCGCGGCTGCGGAACAAGCCCGCCGCGTAGATGCGGAGCGCCAGCTCGCGGAAGAGGGCCGCCGCACGGAGGAGCAGGCCAAGGCCCGCACAGACCAGCGGTCGAAGCCGATTGAAGAGGCTCGCGTCCGACCCTTTACCGCGCTGATCCCTCCGCCCGCGGGCCGAGAGCTGATCGGGAAGGACGGCGCGCCGATGGCGCTGGTGCCCTCCGGCGAGTTCCCGATGGGCGGCGACAGCATGGATA
>VBOO01000210.1 GCA_005877505.1 Nitrospirota bacterium | reverse complement strand
GGAAGTTCTAGGTGAGCATGTGAAGCCACGCATTAAGATCATCACGTTAGGCGTCGGCGATTTGCAGAAATCGCTGTCCTTTTATCGCGATGGGATGGGGTTGCCGACGGAAGGGATCATCGGTACGGAATTTGAGGATGGTGCTGTCGTCTTTTTTAACATGAACGACGATCTCATCTTGGCGCTGTACCCCAAGACTGCATTGGCGAAGGATGCCAAGATAGCGGTGAGCCCACCGAGTTCTTCGGAATTCTCCATAGGCCACATCGTTAAGTCCAAACAGGAAGTCGATGCGGTGATGAAGCAGGCAGAAAAGGCTGGAGCGAAGGTCACTGACCCTGCGCACGACCGCTTTTGGGGAGGCTACTCCGGATACTTCAAGGACTTGGACGGACACCTCTGGGAAATCGCTTGGAATCCTGAATGGGAAGTCAAGGAATGAGGAGAACCGGCCGTGGTTCCGCAGAGAGCGCCGCTTCTTAATTTCAGGACTTTGCCGTGCCCTGCCAGAGCATATCGTAACCGAGCTCCTTGGTCTCGGAGCACATCGCGGCCAATGCGGCGAACTTACTGTGAAAGACTTCGTCGGCATGGGATTTTTCGTGATCCTCGAATGAGCGCCAATAGGTCACGATTGCATAATGGTCGTCCGCTGTCCGGGATTCACTGAGGGACCCTTCTGCAGAGACAAAGCCGGAGAACTTGAAGACCTGCCCGGCGAGGAACCCCCCTTTGTCGCCGCCGTAAGTTTCCTTGACGACACTGCATATTTCCCCGACCGCCAGCTCCACATCGTCGAATGTGACGCCGGGTTTGAGCTTCACGGTGTTGAACAGCATTTTGGCCCCGAAGGGAAGCGTAATCGGACCGAACATGTCATCCTCCTGCCAGAAAAGGGAAGACTGGGGTCAACGTTCCTTTCATAATAATATTGGCCGTCCTAAGAAAAAAACAAGTGGACTCTGCCCCACTATTCCATTAAGGGGCGGGGGTTCTTGCTCGGTGATAGGACCCGCGCGAAAAGACTTAACTTTTCCCGCAGGTCAGGTGTCTATGAGAGCAGCAGTGTGTTAGACTACGCTAAGCTGAGGCTATGGGCATCTTCTCGACACGAATTCGCGTGAGTCATCCCTCGAGGCCGTCGGATTCGCGGGAGCTCGAATTGGTAGTTGATACCGGTGCCACTCTGACTAAGCTACCACGCGATCTGTTAGCGGAGCTGGGGGTCACACCGACTTCGAAGAAGCAGATGGTTCTCGCCGACAGCAGCATCATCACGCGAGAGGCTGGCTATGCCCGGATCGCTATTGACGGCATTGCTGACCTTGTGCCGGTATCTTTCGGTACGAGAGGCGAACCACCCTTGTTGGGTGCCACGACACTGGAAATCCTCGGCTTTGTAGTGGACCCTATCGAGCAAAGGTTGGTCCCGCGTCCTCTCCGGGATAAGTGAAGTTCTTTCCTCCTCAGACCTGGTTTCGCGACTGCCGGTAGGCGAGCACGCGTTCCAGAAAGTCCTTCATGGATTGCGGGTCGTGGAGCCGGCTTTCTTCCTCCACCGGCATGAGAGGGAAGTGCTCCATGAAGGCGCGAGCGAACAGGCCGACGCCGTCGGGCGTCTCAATCCCCCGTGCGCTAACAAGAGGAACCCCGCTGATGCCGCAACTGGGCGAGGCGCTCTTGAAGATGAAGCCGGAGAGGTTCAAGGCTTCCAGTTCACGAACCCGTTGCTGGGCGAAACGGTTCATCGCGTCGGTGTGGTCCACTACTGTGTTGATCGTGATGAGGCGAGGCTCGTGGAGATCGCCGACCAGGCGCATAGGCTCGCGCGGAGTTCCCAACCCGACTTCCACTTCCGGACACACCGGCACCCATTCTACGAGCGGACCCAGGGTTTCGACCAGAACCCTGTCGAGTTTGTGCCCTCCATCGTACCGGACGTTCTCGCCGAGCAGACACCGGCTGATCCCGACGCGGGCAAGTGAAGCCATATCCGCCACCGTGCCGCAGCAGCATTGGGTGTGTCAAGCGCGGGTGGTAATCCGTTGCAATCGAGCGGTTGGCGGCGAAGTCGCTGGAGGCGCAGGGGTGACGGCCAGCGGGCGCCCGGGCGGAGCGCCCTTCGACTGGCTCAGGGCGAGCGGATTAATTCCGGTCATGCTGAGCTTGTCGAAGCACGGCAGGACCCCGGCGCCGCGGGCGACAAGGCCCGCCATTTGACACCCTCTCTACCACGCCCCTAGAATGCCCCAATTATGAACGATCGCTTTCTCAGGGCGTGCCGACGCGAGCCCACGGACTGCGTGCCGGTGTGGTT
>VBOO01000209.1 GCA_005877505.1 Nitrospirota bacterium | reverse complement strand
GAAGGTCCGGTCATTCACAACCCGGTCCGGACCCGTGCGGATGTGGACGCGCTCCGGCCAGTCGAGGGAGAGGAGCTCCGGTTCGTGGCGGAGGCGGTCAGACTGGCCTGCCGCGCGCTGGATGGGCGCTTGCCGCTGATCGGATTCGCCGGCGCGCCGTTCACCCTCGCGAGTTATGCCATCGAAGGGGGCGCCTCGCGTCAGTACATCGAGACCAAGGGCCTCATGTACCGGGAGCCGGTCGTCTGGCATCGCCTCCTGGACAAACTTGCGCGCGTGGTGACGGACTATCTGAAGAGCCAGATCCGGGCAGGGGCGCAGGCCGTCCAGCTCTTCGACAGTTGGGTCGGCTGCCTGAGCCCCGAGGACTACCGTGAGTACGTGCAGCCCCATGTCAGGCTCATCTT
>VBOO01000211.1 GCA_005877505.1 Nitrospirota bacterium | reverse complement strand
AACCTAACAGGCTTGTCATCCACTACACCGGCGGCACAGTCCTCAAGGGCCATTCCGAGGACTTCTCCCCCAACAAGCCCCATTTTGATCTCTTTCAGGCTGCTGCTGCTGAAACCACGGGCAAAGCCAGTAGGATACTGGTTCAGGAGTTGAAAGGGGTGTTCTTCGTGCGGGATTTCGTGGGGAACTCCCAGTACAATGAGCGGAAAGCGTTCTCTGATAAGGAGCGACCTGCTGGGCGGAAGGTGGAGGTGACATTTAAGGACGGGG
>VBOO01000205.1 GCA_005877505.1 Nitrospirota bacterium | reverse complement strand
GGATTACCTGGCCCGGAACGGGGAACTCGGGCTGGTAAAGACGACGCCGGACGGAGTCTATCCGGGCGGTGACGTGACGCAATTGGCGATCCTGGGCTACGACCCCAAGAAGTACTACACAGGCCTTGCGCCGCTGGAAGCGGCCGGCCTCGGCGTCGCGTTGAATCCCGACGACGTGGCATACCGGTGCAATCTGGTGACGCTGCGGGCGGACACCGGCGGCTATGACGTCAAGAAGCTGGGGCCCCACGCCGTGATGGAGGACTACAGCGCTGGGGAAATCGACTCGCTTGAAGCGAAAGAGCTGATGTACGACGTCAACGAGCAACTGGGCACCGAAGTGGTGCAGTTCTACTCCGGCGTGTCGTACCGGAATCTCATGGTCTGGGCCGAGGGCAAGCACCGCGTGGCGCTGACGCCGCCCCAGGACATCGTCGGACAGCCGGTCGGCGCGTATCTGCCGAAAGGCGAAGGCGAGAAGGTCCTGCGGAGCTTGATGGAGGAGGCCCTGGTGATCCTGCGCGGGCATCAGTTCAATCAGGAGCGGGTCGAGGCGGGCAAACGCCCCGCGGACGCCATCTGGCTCTGGGGGCACGGCAAGGCGCCGAAGTTGCCGAAGGATCTCGGCGCTGGACCTGCCACGGGGCCTGGGCCTCGCCTGCGGCTTCGAAGTGGTGAAGGCGCCCGGCGCCGCGGAAGCCATGGACACCGACCATCGTGGAAAGGCCGAGTGCGCGCTCAAGGAGCTGGAGAAGCGTGATCTCGTCTACGTGCATCTGGGGGCGACTGATGACGCGAGCCACCGGGGGGATGTGCAGGCCAAGATGAAAGCCATCGAGTCGTTCGACGAGCACACGGTCGGCACCTTGCTGAAGGAATTGCCGAAGCGGGGTCCGCATCGCGTGCTGGCGATCTGCAACCACGCGACGCCGGTCGCGCTCAGGCGCCATACGAACGACCCGGTGCCGTTCGCCCTCTACGACGGGCCGGCGGCCCGTAATCGGGCCGATGCACGGCGGGGGTTTAACGAGGCGGACGCCAAGGCGACGCAAGTGGTCGTGGCGGACGCGACGAAGCTGATCGGAAAGTTGCTGGGCAAATAAATGGCACTCGTCGTTCAGAAGTTCGGCGGGACTTCGGTCGGGAACATCGACCGGATTAAGCGCGTGGCGGGTCTTGTTGCCAAGGCCAGGCAGACGGGCGACACGGTCGTCGTGGTGGTCTCCGCCATGAGTGGCGAGACGGATCGTCTCGTTACGCTCGCGCACGAGATCACCGAGTTCCCCGACGAGCGGGAGATGGATATGCTGCTTTCCACCGGGGAGCGCGTGACGATCGCCCTGCTGGCCATGACGTTGCGCGCGATGGGCTTCGACGCCCGCTCCTTCACGGGGCGCCAGGTGGGCATCATCACCGACAGCACGCACACGAAGGCGAGGATCGAGCGGATCGTCGCTGACCGGATCCAGGCGGCGCTCGACAAGGGCATCATTCCCGTCGTGGCGGGCTTTCAGGGGATTAGCGAGAAGGATGACGTCACGACGCTGGGGCGGGGCGGGTCGGACCTCACAGCGGTGGCCCTGGCCGCGGCGCTCAAAGCGGACCGCTGCCTGATCTACACCGACGTGGACGGCGTCTACACGGCGGACCCGAACCTGGTCCCCACGGCGCGGAAGCTGGTGAAAGTCTCCTATGAGGAGATGCTGGAGCTGGCGAGCCTGGGCGCGAAGGTGCTGCAGAGCCGGTCGGTTGAATTCGCCGCCAAGTACGAGGTGCCGGTCGTGGTCAAGTCCACGTTCGCCGAGGGGAGCGGGACGCTGGTGACGAAGGAGGATCGGGACATGGAGCAAGTCGTCGTGGCCGGCGTAACGGGCGACCACAACCAGGCGAAGGTCACGTTCATCGGAGTGCCGGACCGGCCGGGGATCGCCGCCCGCATCTTCGGGCCGCTCGGTGAGGCCAATATCCTGGTGGACATGATCATCCAGAACGTGGGCCAGGGGGACCTGACCGACCTGTCGTTCACCATCCCGCGGGCCGACGTCCACAAGGCCGTGGACGTGGCAAACCGCATCGCGAAGGACATCGGGGCTCGGAGCGTGGTGGTCAAGGATCAGATCGCCAAGGTCTCGCTGGTGGGGGTGGGCATGCGGTCCCACTCGGGCGTGGCCGCGCGGATGTTCGAAACCCTGGCCCGCGAACGCATCAACATCATGATGATCAGCACGTCGGAAATCAAGATCTCCTGCGTGATCGAGGAGAAGTACCTGGAATTAGCGATCCGGGCCCTGCATGAGGCCTTTGGGCTGGGGAAGGGGTGAGATGAAAGCAGACGACGCGCGCGCGGTCGAAATCTACGACACCACCCTGCGCGACGGCGCGCAGGCCGAGGATGTCTCGTTCTCGGCCGAGGACAAGGTCATGGTCGCCCAGAAGCTCGACGAACTGGGCGCCCACTTCATCGAAGGCGGGTGGCCCGGGGCCAATCCGAAGGACATCGACTTCTTCCGCATGATCAAGACCGTGCCGCTCAAGCAGGCCAAAGTCGTGGCCTTCGGCTCGACCCGGCGGGCGACCAACTCGGCGCTTGCCGATCCCACCTTGAAGGCCATCCTCGATGCGGACACCCGGTATGTGACCCTGTTCGGCAAGAGCTGGACCTTGCACGTGACGGATGCGCTCTGCGTCTCGCTGAAGAAGAACCTCGAACTGATCGAGGATTCCATCGCGTATCTGAAGGGCAAAGGGCGCCAGGTGTTCTACGACGCCGAGCACTTCTTCGACGGCTATAAGGCCAATCCGGACTATGCCCTGCAAACCCTCCTGAAGGCGCAGGCGGCCGGCGCCGAGCGGCTTATCCTCTGCGACACGAACGGAGGAACGATGCCATGGGAGGTCAAACAGATCGTCGCGGCAGTCGCCCGCGAGATCCGCGTGCCCCTGGGCATCCACGCCCACAACGATGCGGAGATGGCGGTTGCCAATTCGCTGATTGCGATCCAGGAGGGCGTGCTCCAAGTGCAGGGCACGATCAACGGGATCGGCGAGCGGTGCGGGAATGCCAACCTCTCCTCGATCATCCCGAACCTGCATTTTAAGATGAAGATGCCGACGGTCACCCCGGACCAGCTGCGGAACCTCCGCGAGGCGTCCCACTTCGTGGCCGAGATCGCCAACCTGGTCCCGGACAAGCACCAGCCCTACGTGGGCGACTCGGCCTTCGCACACAAGGGGGGCATGCACATCGACGCGGTGCGCAAGAACCCGATGACCTACGAGCACATCCGTCCGGAGGCGGTCGGCAATCGCCAGCGGATGCTGATCTCCGACTATGCCGGCAAGAGCAGCCTGGCGGCGAAGGCCGAGGAGTTCCACATCACGCTGCCGAAGAAGGACCCCAAGGCCCAGGAACTGCTGGCGACGCTCAAGGATCTGGAGAACCAGGGCTACCAGTTCGAAGGGGCCGAGGGCTCGTTCGAGCTGTTGATGCGCCGGATGCTCGGCAAGCACAAGCCCTCCTTTGAGTTGCTGGGGTTCCGGGTGATTGTGGAGAAGCGGCGGGCGGATGAGAACCCGATCTCCGAGGCCACGGTGATGGTCAAGGTCGGCTCCACAGTGGAGCATACGGTCGCCGTGGGCACCGGTCCGGTCAATGCCCTGGACCACGCCATGCGTAAGGCGCTCGAGAAGTTCTATCCGCAGCTACGGGAGGTGAAGCTGCTTGACTATAAAGTCCGTGTCCTGGCCGCCAATAAGGGCACGGCCTCTCGGGTCCGCGTGCTCATTGAATC
>VBOO01000005.1 GCA_005877505.1 Nitrospirota bacterium | reverse complement strand
TCGAATACGGCGCCGTGGTGTCTTCCGCGCCCAGGTTCACCCCGTCCAGCTTGAACTGCACTCCCACGATGCTCACGTTATCCGCGGAGCTGGCGGTGACCGTGATTGTACCCGCGACCGAGGCGCCCGAAGCGGGCGAGGAAATGGAGACGGTCGGTGGGCTGTTGTCCACTGTCACAGTGACCGCGGTCGAGGTGACGGTGTTGCCGGCGGCATCGCGCGCCACGGCGGTCAAGGTATGCGATCCATTGGTGGCCGTGGTGGTACTCCACGAGCGCGTGTACGGAGCTGTGGTGTCTTCCACGCCGAGGTTCACCCCGTCCCGCTTGAACTGCACCCCCACGATGCCTACGTTATCCGCGGCGCTGGCGGTGACCGTGATTGTGCCCGCAACCGAGGCGCCCGAAGCGGGCGAGGAAATGGAGACGGTCGGTGGGGTGTTGTCCACCGTCACGCTGACCGCGGCCGAGGTGGTGGTGTTGCCGACGGCATCGCGCGCGACAGCGGTCAAGGTATGCGAGCCGCTGCTCGCGGTGGTCGTGTTCCACGAGATCGAATAGGGCGCCGAGGTCACTTCCGCGCCGAGGTTCACCCCGTCCCGCTTGAACTGCACCCCCACGACGCCCACGTCATCGGTGGCGCTCGCCGAGACCGTGACCGTGCCCGCGACTGAGGCGCCGGCGGCCGGCGCACTGATTGAGACCGTGGGCGGCGCGGTGTCGGCGATCGGCGGGGCACTGTTAAAGAGCGTCGAAATCTCGGACGCGCTCAGCGCGCGGTTATAGATCCGGACATCATCGACGACGCCGGAGAAATACTCCGCTCCACCGAACGCTCCAGGGTAATGGGCGATGTGAACGTCCTGGGGCGTGGTCGGCGCACCGGGCGTTCCAGTCCAGGCCAAACTGCCCTTCTGGACACCGTCGACATACAACTTGCCGCCGGACGCGTCCACCACATAGACAACGTGATGCCACTGGTTATCGTTATATCCAGGGAGGTTAAAAGTGCAGCCGCCCCCATCGTACACATAATTCGAGGTGTCGCTGTTATACCAGGCGCACAGATTTCCATTGTTCATGAAGACTTGATAGCCATTGGAGGAGCTAGCGACATACTTGTTCACAATCCCTATCACGCCGGTCGTCGACGCGGTCTTCATCCAGACTGCCACGGTCAGCGGGTAGGCATTGAGATCCGCGGTGGAAAGAACATTGGCATAGTTGTTCAGCCCATTGAAGGCCAGCGCCTGGCCGATCCTGCCTGTAGTCCACGTCGGCCCGTTCACCAAGGTGCCGGTGTTGCCATTGCCTGAAGAGTCCGTGGCCGTCGTGCCGGCCCCCTCGTCGAATGCCCAGTACCCGACTAAACCACTATCAGTGGTCGCATTCGCCACCGTCACACTCACTCCGGCGGAGGTGGCGAAGTTGCCGGCGGCATCGCGCGCAAGGGCCGTCAGGGTGTAGGCACCGTTGCTGGCCGTGGTGGTGATCCACGACACAGCATACGGGGCTACCGAAACTTCCGCCCCGAGGTTCACGCCATCCAGCATGAACTGGACCCCCGCGACGTCCACGTTGTCGGTGGCGCTCGCGGAGACGGTGACGGCACGGGAGACCGTCGCGCCGGACGTAGGCGCCGTGATGGTCACAGTAGGCGGGGTGGTATCGCCTCCTACCGGCGTCGTCGTCGTAAACGTGAAATCAGCCGATGTCGCGAGATTGCCGACCGCATCGCGCGACTGCACTTGGTAATGGTAGGTGGTGTTGGCCAGCAACGCGGTCAGGGTCACAGCATGGGCCGTGACCAGGGTCGCGTTCAGCGGCGTCGTGGATCCGTAGTTCTTCGTCTTGCCATAGTTCACCTGCGAGTCGCTGGCCTCGCTGGTGGTCCACGTGTCCGTGGCCGCTGCGGACGTGATGTTGAACGCCGACACCGAGGAGATGATGGGAGGAGTCGTATCATTCGCCACCGTCATACTGACCGCGGCCGAGGTGGTGGTGTTTCCGGCGGCGTCACGCGCGACGGCGGTTAAGGTATGGGAACCGTTGGAGGCCGAGGTGGTGTTCCAGGAAATAGAGAAGGAAGAACCGGTGTCCTCCGGCCCCAGGTTGGCCCCATCGAGCTTGAACTGGACACCTACAACCCCGACATTATCGGAGGCAGTGGCCGAGACTGTGACCGCGGAACCTGAAACCGTCGCCCCATTAGACGGCGCCGTGATCGAGACTGTCGGAGGGGTGGTGTCGGTAATCCCACCGGATGTCGGCACTTCGACGAGGAATACGTCGCTGCGGCCCGAGCCGTTCATGTCCGAGGTGAACATCACGTAGTTTCCATCCGGCGACGACTTGGGCCACGAGTACCACTCATAGGTACCTGACGAGTTGTACGGGGATCCGAGTAAGCGTCGCTGCCCGTTGCGGACAGGGGTGATATAGACCATTCCTCCAGGAGAGAGCCACCCAAAGCCAGGAGAGGATCCCAGAATCGCACCATAAGTGCTCACCAGCGCCCACTGATCGTCGAGGGCGGAATTGGGCTGCACCCAGTTCCCATTGAGGTAAGAGGGGATGCTGATGGCGGGGCCGCCGATGTCCACGAGCGAATTGGGATCGGGGGTCATCACGTTAAATTCGGCCGGGAAAGTGAGGTTCCAATCGGCGGCGACCCAGCGCCGCCTCAGGCTGGCGTTGTGCCCGGCAAAATTGATGACGCCGTTGGTGGTCCATGTCTCCACATTATTCTGCCAATCCCACACCGCCGATTTTCCCTGACCGTTGCCGCCGAGGACGATCAATACATAGCGCCCCTCGCGGTCGATGCGAGGCTCGTTGGTGTCCGGGTTGCTATGGGTCTTGAGCGTGGCCGTGCCGGGCTCATAGCCCACGACCGTCGGCCCGTTGGATCCGCGCATCCAGACGAAGAATTCGTCGTTCTTGCTCTGTTGTAGCCACATCGCGTTCGCGTCGCTGACGGGCCAGCCGTTGCCCGGCGCCGCGGTCATCGTCCGGAGGTCGAAGCGAACGATCTGGCTGCCGTTGCTGACATAGGCGTAGTAGGGTGTCGCCGGGTTGCTCGAGAAGGTAAAGGCAATATCGATCCACGGCGCGAGGCCGCCGGTCAGCGGCCGTGGATTGCTGACGCCCACGCCTGGTGTAAAATCAATCAGATAGTGCCCATTCGCCCAATCGAAGACAAAGATGGCACGCGTCAATCCGTTGTACGGCAGAGATACCTCGTTGCCCCCTTCGCTGTAATCGTGCCCCCAATTGCCGGAGTGACCCGAGACGGGGAACGAGGAGGAGGTGATCTTATACACCTTGACGCCGGTGACGGGGTCCAGATAGGTCGCCCCTGCCGCAAGGTTCGGCACGCGCAGTGCGTTATACGCCGTGGTGTTGATGGCGGACGCGGTCGTCGCCACCGGCAGGAGAGTCGGGTCTGGGGTCCCGCCACTAGTGGCCGTCTGACCGATGGAGGGCCCAAGGACGCAGAGTGTGCTGAGTACGCACACGACGAGCACGGCCCGGCAGAGTGTGCCGGCAAGCAAGCGGTTTCCGGAGAACATAGCGGCCTCCTTGTGTTTTGGGGCCGAAGACCACCAGGTTCCCGTGGAGCGATGGCTCCCCTCCTTCGGCAGCCCGGCTATCAGGCATGCGGCCTGATCCAAGGCTTTGCGCCCCCACCTCGCAGTGGGTTTGCCTTTATCGGGAAAGGGTTCTCGGCAATGCATGCGCCCAGGGTAATGGGCGTCTGTAAGATGCTCGGGGAGGGCTGGTAAAAAGCAGGTAAAGGTTGGTTAAGAGCAGGTAAAGCGGCGGGGCGACGGAGTGCTCAATCGGCGTAGCAAGATCAAGGTCCGTGGGAAGACGCGAAAGGTGTCAGGAAGAGTCTACGAGGTAAGCCGGTCTCGACGAGGAGCTACACGAACACCGGAGCTGTGTTGTCTGTCAAGCGGGAAGCCAGGGGCGGGAATCCGGAAGCCTGCGCATTCATCGGTTGGAATGACGCAGCAGACTTCCGGCCCCTTTCCCCATCAGACGAGAGTGCGACGGGTTAATTTACTGAATAGATCACGTTCGGGTCTTGGATCAGGCGAACGGCTTCAACCGTCATCGTCCCTTTGCCCACCGTGCCCATTGCTGTAAACGAGCCATTCTGGTCGGTGCCGGTGGTGTCAATCCGCGCTTGCACACTGATCGTATGGACGCCTACGCCGACATTCAACGCCACGAAGTTAAACGACGCGGCGTCCATCGAGTCGAGAATCAACTCGATAGTCTCGGGTAGCACGCAGGTGGGATCCAGCACGATCGACTGCGTGCCGTCCGGATTCGTGACGATCGTCAGGCAGCCCGCAATCGCCCCCTCAAGAGTTGCCGAGAGCGTTTGGGTCCTCCTGCCGTACACCACCTTTCCGGGTTCTACGGGTTTCCCATCGAGCAGCACTTGCACCTGCACATTGGCATCAGCGGTGGACGTGTCCTTCACCATATTCTTGCTGCTCACCAGCGTTTGCGTGAACAAGCCAACTTCGAAGGAGGCACCGATGTACAGGGATGTCGAATTGGAGGTCTTGATGGTGTTGGACAGCAGTGTTTGCCAGCCGCCCGTCCCGGTTGTTTTCGGGATCAATATGAGATTGGCTGTCTTGGCGGTGACCTTGGACGAAGGCTGGCTCGTCTGGGCGTTGGCAGTGCCCATGGCAACGGGCAAGACCAAACTCAAGGCCATGATACCGCCAAGCAGACTGCTCATTCTCCCTATGTGATGTCCTTCTTTCATGACGTTTCCCTTCCTTCTAGAACCTCCATGGTGATAAAGGAACCGTGCTGGCCCGGTTCTAGAATGGGCCAGGGTCCTCGGCTATCGATGCGCCGAGCCTAGTGGATGTGTGTAAGGGAGACGGGAGAGTCTGGTTAGGAGCGGGTAAAAAGGCGAAGTAAAGGAGTGCTCAATCGGTGGGGCGAGGACGAGGTTCGTGGGAAGACGCGAAAGGTTTCTAGAACAGCCGGTCTCGAAGAGGACCAGCCCTACTTCTGGGACACTTTGTCCTTTGGTGCAGGATTCACTTGCGGCGAGGTCGTATCCAGCCGGTACCCGACATTCCGCACGGTGATGATCCGATCACCTTCAGAGGCGAGCTTCTTTCTGAGGCTTCTGATGTGCACGTCCACAGTGCGGGTTTCGATATCGAGCTCTTCGCCATACTCCCAGACCCGTTCGAGCAGGAACGCTCTGGACAGAGTCCGTTCCTTGGCTTCCAACAGAATTTTGAGCAGCTCGAACTCCTTGGAGGTGAGGGTAATCGGCTGGCCCGCGATGGAAACCATGTACCGGTCAAGGTCCACTTCAAGGGTCCCGACTCGCAACATCCGAGGCAGCGCGGGTGCCGAGACGCGGCGAAGGAGAGTTTTGACCCGGGCCACAAGCTCCTTGGCGTTGAACGGCTTGGTGACGTAATCGTCAGCGCCGAGCTCGAGCATGACCACTTTATCAACCTCTTCAGCCCTTCCGCTCAAGACGAGAATAGGAAGACGGGCGGTCTCCGCTTGTCCTCGGATCCTGCGACAGAATTCGAAGCCATCCAGGTCGGGAAGGGTCAGATCAAGGATGACCAGGTCCGGGCGCCCTTCAGTCACCGCGCGCAGACCCTCCTGCCCGTTATAGGCAGCAATCACCTGGAATCCCTCGGGTTCAAGGCGCGATTTCAGAAGATGCACGACGCCGTGCTCATCTTCGACAATCAATATCTTCTGAACCATACTGTCACAAAGAAGCAAGAGAAGTGCCACTCAGCCAGCAGATACGCTTCATCGGCCTGTCACACGCACGGAGGTTCTCCGGTCCCCCGTAAGGGAGTCAATTACCTGCCACCGCAGTTTATCCGGTAGGTCACGATAAATCAAAGACTTTTATACGAATCACGGGCCTTCACGCAAAGACTGGCTTATCCTGGCAGGTTTTTTGCCTTAAGGCTGGATTAATCCGCGCCGGATCGCGTAGCGCACAAGCCCGGCCGTCTCGTGGATGTTCAGCTTTTCCATAATCCGGGTTCTGTGCGACTCGGCCGTCTTCACGCTCACCCCCAGAATCGCCGCGGCCTCCTTCGTGGTCTTCCCTTCCGCGACCAATTGCAGGACCTCCCGTTCACGCGGGGTCAGAGGATCAGGGGGAAAATCCGTCTTGGCCAGATAGGCTTCAACGATGGCCCGGGAGATGCCCGGACTCAAATAGATCGCTCCTCGGGACACCTCTCGGACTGCCTGCATCAGGTCGGTCGCGGCCTGGGTCTTTAACAGGTACCCTCTCACGCCAGCCCGGAGCGCATCGACGACGTAGGGGTCCTCCGTATGCATCGTCAGCAGGATGGTTCGTGTCTCCGGCGAGACCTTCCCGATTTCCCTGGCCGCATCCAGACCGTTCAACTGCGGCATCGCGAGATCCAAAACGGCAATGTCAGGGCGGTGCTTCTGGGCGAGCTGGACCGCATCGCGGCCGTCCCCCGCCTCAGCAACGACCGTACATTGTTCCTGCTCAAGGAGCGATTTCAAACCCTGCCGAACGATCAAATGGTCATCGGCTAACAGGATCCGCAGTGGCATCTTGTGCCTCCAGAGGGATCTCGACCTGAAGCGTTGTCCCTTGACCGGGAGCGGAGATGATTCGGTAGTCGCCTCCGATCGCATTGAGTCGCTCTCGTATCCCGGTGAGCCCGAGGCCCGTGTGGCCTTTCCTGTTCACGACAGCCGGGACGTCGAAGCCGATCCCGTCATCAGAAACGACACACCGGATCAGACGACCGTTCTGCTCCAGTCGGATCGTGGCACGGCTGGCCTTCGCGTGCCGGCATGCGTTATTCAGGGCCTCCTGCACGATCCGATAGAGAGCCGTCTCGACAGAGGTGGGGAGTCGGCCCACTTGTTGGCCTCCGACGGTCACCTGAAGGTTCGCCCGTTGTGAGACGCCTTGTGCAAGAAATTCGAGGGCCGGGATCAGTCCGAGGTCGTCCAAGATCGTGGGACGCAGCTCGTGGGCGAGTTGGCGCAAGTGAGCCTCGATTGGATCTAAAAGGGTCTTCACCTTCTGGAGCTTCCGGCCTGCCGACGGAGGCAAGTCCCGGGAGACCCCCTCCAGGGCAATATAGACGGACGCGAGCAGTTGCGCCGCTTCATCGTGGAGCGCGTGGGCGATCCGTTTCGCTTCCTCTTCCAGGGTCTGATTCATCCGACGCAGGGCCGCCTGGGAGCGCTTGCGTTCCGTGATGTCACGGCCGATCCCCAGCACGCCCACGACTTGCCCGCCCTTGACGAGAGGAGTCTTGGTAAACTCCGCATGGAGGTAATCACCCGATTTCTTTAAGACGCGGAGTTCAAAAATCGGCAGCGTTTCGCCCCGCAAGACTCGCTGAAAGAACACCAGCGCGACCGGCAGGTCCTCGGGATGAACAAGGGGCGCAAAAGACTTGCCCAGCCAGTCAGTGATGGCCCAGCCTGTGATCGTTTCAAAAGCCGGGTTCACGGAGGTAATCGCGCCGTCCGTCGAAAGGGTGTAGATGACGTCCTTCGCGTTCTCGACCAGAGTGCGAAACCGCTCTTCCGATTGGCGGAGCGACACATCGGCCTCTCGAAAGCCCCGGTGGGCCATCTCAAACGGCGACGCCGCTTCCGCGAAGAAAGTCGCCGCCGACTTGATGAGGGCGCTCATCTCTTCGCGCGCCCCGATGGTGCCTGCAACCGTGGCCTGCGCGTCGCAGTGCAGCGACACCATTTCCAAGACGCCGAGGCCGTCAGCGAGCGCTCGGCGGCCCAACTCATAGGCGCGATGCAGGTTCTTTTCCCCGCCTTCCAGCAGGTAATCGTGCAGGGTCCGGGTATACTGGTCCCTCAAGTCGCGCAGATGGTCGCTCATGGCGTCTCTCCCACATAGCGCGCCACCAGCACGAGCGCGTCATCTGTCCTTGTGGCGTACTGGGCCAGGATCTTGTCCGCGAGCTGTTGGGGCCCATCACCCCGAGCAAGGTGCTGTGTAAATTCACTGCCAATCCCATCGGTGGCGAGAAACAGCGTGTCGCCCCGCATCACGGGGACGATCGCCGCCTCAAACAGCGGCAGCCGGCTGCCCACCACACCGTTCCGCGACACCAGCGACTTCTGTCCCGGAACGACGGTCGGATCGGCCCGTAGCAGGACACCCTCCACATTACCCACGCCGATCCAGGTCATGGTCTCATCCACAGCATTGAAGACGGCTACGCTCATGACGACACCCCGCGTGGAGCGCAACCGCTCGTGACAGCCCTTGAACAGCGAAACGACAGGCTCGATTTCTAAGGTCTGCAGGACCTTGACCGCCCTATTCGCCGCCGCCGCCGCCTGCTCACCATGGCCCAGACCATCCAGGGCCGCTAATAACGCGCCATGCGGAAAAGTCTTGACCACATGCCGGTCCCCGGATTCGACCTCGCCCGCCAGCGTCAGCGAAGCGACGCCCCATTCAATGATGAGCGCGTTCAACGTTTCCATTTCGTGACCGTGACGACAGTCCCGCGACCGATCTCGGAGACGATTTCAAACTTGTCCATGATGCGGCGAACGCCCGGCAAGCCCATCCCGAGACCGCCGGAGGTGGAATAGCCCTGCTCCATGGCTCGATTCACGTCGATGATGCCCGGCCCCTCATCCCGCGCAATGATGACGATCCCGGGGACGCCCCCGTCCTCGATCGGATGCAAGACGATCTCGCCGCGACGGGCATAGCGGACGATGTTCCGCGCCAGCTCGGAAATGGCGGTCGCAACGAGCGTCAAGTCCCCTTGTTGGAACCCTAACTCCCCGGCCAGGGTGCGACCCCGCTCGCGGGCCCGCACAAGGTCGACGTCCGAACTGATCGGCACGCGCACGTCATCCACGACAAACAACTCTCTGTTCTGCCACGACAGCAGCTAGCCTTCCTGCCGGGCCGAGTGGAGTTTCTGGGCGAGGTAGAAGAGACCCTCCTCCAGTTCCAACGCCGTGGCCACACCTTCCAGGGTCAGGCCTAGCCGCACCATCGTGAACGCGACCTCGGGCTGGATGCCGACAATCACGGTCTCCGCACCGCGTAACCGGATCATGTGCGCGAGGTCCCGCAGGGTCCGGGATGCGAATGAATCGAGCACATCGAGAGCGGTCACGTCCACGATCACTCCGCTGGACCGGTACGACCCGACCTTCCCCACCAACGCGTCGCGCAATTGGACGAGGTCCGCATCCGTCAATGCGGACTGGATCGTGGCGATCAGGTACGGCCCTTGTTTAAGGATCGGAACGGCCACGGCTTGTCCCCCCTGGCGGAAGTCCTCTAGGTATTTGGCCCTTGCTCCTTGATCGGGACTACTTTGTAGCCCAAGAGCCGCTCGGCCCCCTCGATTCCGCCCTGCAGGTCCCCGACCGTGCTCATCTTGCCCAAGTCCACACCGATATTCACGAGCGTTTGAGCGATTTCCGGAGACAGCCCGGTGACGATGACTGTGGCGCCCAGCAACCTGGACGCCTCCACTGTCTGGACGAGATGGTTGGCAATCTGGGAGTCCATGGCCGCGACCCCCGTGATGTCGATCACCACCACCTTGGCGCGGTTGGTCCGGATGCCTCGGAGCAACTGCTCGGTCAACTGGCGCGCACGTTGCGGATCAATCACCCCGATGATCGGCAGGATCAACAGCCGCTCGCGGACCTGCAGGACAGGGGTCGAGAGTTCACGGATGGCCTCTTGCTGCTCGCGGATGATCCGTTCTCGCTCCTGGACAAATCCGACCGCCACCGTGTTGGCGATCCGGTTGGCCGCCGGCTCATAGGCGTCAAGGATTCGGTTGAGCTTCGCGAAGTCGCCTTGGTATTTGGCGAACAGTGAGCGGGCGAGCACATCCCGCAGGAGCAGCACGATCCCGACAACCTCATGAATTTCCACTCCCCGAGGAATAATACGTTCGGACAGGTTGCGGGCATAGGCCTGCAGGGCCTCGAAGGTTCCGGTCTCCAAGGCCTCGACATACTGATCATAGACGGCGGTGGCCTCGGTGAAGATCTCGTCTGCACTCATCGCTGTGAGCAGCTTGGCTTCAGTGATGCGATGCGCCCACTCCTGGCGCAGTTGAGTCCGGTTCTGCCGCAGGTGTGACACCAACTCACGCAGGAGCGTCGCCGTCGATTCGCTAGCCTCCTGCGGAGGCACCACAGGGGTTTTCGAGGTCCTCACTTCAGGCATAATACACCTCCTGCCTTAGGAAGGCTTCTCTGAGATATCGATATAGGTGCGTTTCCATCACAAGTGGCTTAGGAGTCCCGGACTCGCCTCCCTAACCGGGAGATGACCCGTAGGTCATGCGCACGCCCATTGCCTTTCATTCCGGGGAAACTGGAATTTCCCCGTTAAAGACTAAAAGGATTAAGCCAGCATGGCCAAAGGCTTGTCAAGGCAATTTCATGCAAGATACGTGCGGTAAGGAAGGCGTCCTAGGGTTGTGGCGGAACCATCGGCCGTACCTATTTGTTCGCAGATATTCCGACCGCTCCCAGCCAAGGCCACCTAACCATGGTTTTTCACCTTTGTGATTAGGGAATTTACCCTCTTCTTCTAGGGGGAGTAACCTGATTTGTCGTGGTGGATTTACCTGATGACGTCAGGCTGCGGATGCGGGTCCGCTATGTTGCGTGGTATGGAACTTGCTTACCCTAGGATCTCTAAACAAAGAGAACCCTTTGCGGGGCGCACCTACCGCCCATCCAAGGGAAGGGGTATGAATTCGACCCCGTATCAAAAAATCAACACCCCACTCATCGCAGCGAGTCTCGGGCTCACGGCTGGGGTGTTCGTCCTAGACCTTGTGCTTCCCTGGGGCGTGGCGGTCGCGATGCTCTACGCCATTCCCTTGCTTCTGACCTCGAAAGAGATGCCACGGCGGTTCACCCTTGGACTCGCCGCGGGCGCGTCGTGTCTGACCGTGCTCGGGTTCCTCATGTCATCCCGCAGTCCCGAGTTGTGGCTGGCTGCCGCTAACCGCTCACTGAGCCTGGTGACAATTTGGGTGACAGCGATCCTGGTCATCCTGAACAAACGGACAACCCAGGGCCAGCGGGATCAGGAGGCCCAGCTGCGCCTCTTGCTTGAGCAGCTCCCTGCCTTCCTCTGGGTTGCAGACACCAATCTCACGATCACCTACGCGCAGGGCCGAAGAATAAGCGCTCTGGGACTCACCCCAGAGGGGATCGTTGGGACGACCGTGCCGGAATATTTCCCTTTGGAACCGACAAGTATTCCTTTCACAACCCATCTCAGAGCGCTCCAGGGTGATCCCGGTAGCTACGTCGCGACTCTCAAGGAGCGGACGCTTCGCGCCTATGTCGAGCCAATGCGAGACCCTAACGGGGTGATTACCGGATGCATCGGCATTGCGCTGGATATCACCGAGCAGAAGCAATTGGAAGAGCAACGCGAGGGACTCATTGGGGAGCTGCGAAATGCCCTCGCCCAAATCAAAACCTTGCGAGGATTGTTGCCGATTTGTGCTGCCTGCAAAAAGATTCGCGACGACGGCGGATATTGGACGCAAATCGAGCAGTACATCCGTACCCATTCGGAAGCGGAGTTCACGCATGGAATTTGCCCCGAGTGCGCGCAGAAGTTGTATCCGGATTTGGCCCCCAGTCATGGGTCTGGCTCGACGTAAGTCGAAGGGCGAACTCCGCCAGGCCTCGGGATGAAATCTCAAGCTTGTGGGGTTAGTTTACTTGGGCTTCCGCTTTTCTTCAGGTCGAACTTCGATCTTGCCATGTTCTAACGGGATCGTACCAAAAGAGAATGGGAATTGGCAGCTGAGGCCACCGACGGCGAGCTGGCTTAGCTCATCCGGTGGTTTCTTAGAATCCTTGGTTCCTCCCCTCTTATCTTTTGGACCCGCTTTGGTCTCGTTATCGAGGGCTGCGAAGGTTCCGGTCAGCCCCTCGATATTCGCCACGGAGCTTTTCTTAACCATCCCACTGACAACAACCCTATTCGGCGCGACGAAATTGAGGCAATCGATGTCCATGCGGATGGTAACACCTGTCGCTTTGATATGGAGGTCCGCTTGGCCTTTCACCTTTCCATCGTGGTGTTGGATCGCACTGAAGGTGAAGGTCCTTATGTTGCCATTCACCATCAGACTACCATGGCCCGTTGCGGAGGGAGGACTAGCCGCCGAGACTCCTGGTAGAAAGCCAAGAGCCACCATCAGCAACGCCGACAAGCCGGCTCGGACGGTGGTTGGGGTTGTCATGATGATGACGACCTCCTTAGGTAAAGCCATCCGGCTCTCCCGAGGCCAGCTCGAACGACTTACCGTCTCCTGATCAGCTCACCCCCCTTTTGATCACGGAAAGCTAGGGTAGGCTTCTTCGTCCTTTCATTCGAGGGGTCTGTTATGCAAGGCTTATGCCGGAGTCACTCGGAGGGAAGGACATGAAAAAGGCGTCGGACACGGTGACGTGTCGCGCTTTGTGTATGGCGAAGGTGAGCAAAAATGAGCACAGGATGCGAATGAGGGCTGGGGCGCTCCGTTCACGCTCGAGTTGACGATCCGGGATCAAGACCTGTATAACGTGCGGAACTTGCGCACGCCGCATGACCGTCTGCCAGGGCCATCCGCGCCCGTAGCTCAATGGATAGAGCATCAGACTACGGATCTGAGGGTTGGGGGTTCAACTCCCTCCGGGCGCGCCACCTTCACATGGAACATCCTACGGCTGTCCAAGAGCTCAAAGCCCGACTCGCGGAGGCCCGCGCTGTCGCTGTCCTGACAGGCGCGGGGGTCTCGGCCGACAGCGGGGTCCCGACGTTTCGCGGAGCCGACGGGCTCTGGCGGACTCACCGGGCCGAAGACCTGGCGACCCCGGAGGCCTTCACGCGCGACCCCCGCCTGGTCTGGGAATGGTACAACTGGCGGCGCGAGCTCATCGCCACCAAGACCCCGAACGCCGCCCATTACAGCGCTTCTGGTTGATCACGCAGAACGTGGACGGACTGCACCCCGCCGCCGGCTCCCAGAAGCTCTCCGAGATCCACGGCAACATCTGGAAAGTCCGGTGCACCGAGTGCGGGCACGTGGGAGCGAATCGCGCGGTGCCGATCCCCATTCCGCCCCATTGTGCAACGTGTAACGGGCTGCTGCGTCCGCACATCGTCTGGTTCGGGGAATCGCTGGACCCGGTGGACCTCGAACGCAGCGTCTCCGCCGCGCGCTCCTGCGAGGTGCTGCTCATTGTTGGCACATCGGGAATCGTGTACCCGGCGGCATCCTTCGCTGCGCTCGCCAAGGAGGCTGGCGCCTTCGTCGCGGAGGTCAATCTCGACCCCACCCCGAACACGCAGATCGTGGACGTCGCGATTCAGGGCCGCGCGAAAGACATCATACCCGCGCTGCTGTAGGGGCACGGCATGCCGTGCCCTCCTTGAACTTGAACACCGGCATGGATCCGGGCTAAGGTATCGGTAGGCAGGGATCATGCGGCACCAGATGCTCCGGCGGGCCATCTTGGAGTTGCTCTACGAGCGCGCCCTGGAGGCGCCCCAGTCGCTCATCGTCGGCGTCGAGGCTCGCGAGATCGCCCTGCAGCTCGGCATGACCAACAAGGAGTTCGCGTTCAACGCCCTCTACTTGGACGGCAAGGGCTTGATCACCAACGACCGGGCCAGCAACGGAGGGGAACTGCAGTTCAACGCCATCATGCTCACGCCCGCCGGCATCGACGCCATCGAGAATCCGACCGAGTTCGACCGGCTCGTCCCCCTCACAGAGGACACTGGCCCACACGAGCACCGCCTCAAATCACGTCCCTAACGAGATTTCCGCTGGGTTTTCGCCCGCCGTCCCTCTTACCTAAGAGACGCGCTCGACTGCCCACCCCTGCGTGCCATGAACACGGCAAAAACCAGCGCGACGATGACCAGCACATTGACGCCCACATCGAGGAGATAACGGTGAAAGATGTCGGCGGTCAAGCTCTCCGAATATGCGGTCTCGGCCCCGGTGGTCAGAATGCGCCGGGTGGACGCAATGATGCAGATATACAAGAAAGGCTCCAACGTGATGATGTGGGTCTTCAGAAAATTGATGATGGTCCGGAACAGCTCCAATAAGATGACGACCAGCAACAGGTCATGAATCAGGGTGAGCGCCGCAGGCAGGACTCCCGAGGACAACGTCTTCAGAAAGGTGTACCAGGCATGAGCAAAGACCACCATGCCGAGCAACAGGAAGCTGAACCCGGCGGTGATGTAGCCCAGTCCATCGAGGGTCTCCATCCAGGCAATCCAGAGATTTCGTCTGGGTCCTTCGTCCATAGGCAGCGCGAGCCTAGCATAGGATCCCTAAGTGGTCAACCAGAAGCCCCCGCGCTGGGTTGTTGGTCGTCGCTCCCGTGTGCTCGCCTTCCCGCGGCGACCGCACGATGAATTGGGATCAGAACACACGTCACCGATGGGGACCTGCAATGCGCTGGATCACCGGAGTGAGCTGCGCCCTCTGGGCCCTTCAGATAGCTCCCGTTGAGCTGACCGCGGCGACGGAATTTCGCACGGCTCTCCCCGGTTATCCCTATCGCTTCCCGTTCGATCATGGCTCGCACGACGATTTCCAGACCGAATGGTGGTACTACACCGGCCATCTGCGGGCCGACGACGGCCGGACATTCGGCTATCAGCTCACGTTCTTCCGGCGAGCCGTCGCGCGCGAGACGGCATCCAAGAATCCATCGCGCTGGCATCTCCGCCACCTCTACTTCGCCCATTTTGCCGTCACGGACGAGGCGGGCCGTCGGTTTCAGTTCATGGAAAAGATCTCCCGCGCCGGGATCCACAAGGCCGGGGCTGCAACCGGGCGGCTGGCGGTGTGGATCGACGATTGGCGCGCAGAAGCCGATGGCGACTCCCAGGTGCTCCACGCGCAGGGTGAAGGGATCGCGATCCGCCTGCGCCTGACTCCGGAGAAACCGCCGGTGATCCACGGCACCGCCGGCGTCAGCCGCAAGGGCGAGGGTCCCGGTGAGAGCTCGCACTACTATTCCGTGACCCGCTTGCGGACCGAAGGCACGCTCACGTTCGAGGAGAAGTCCCGCACGGTCTCCGGCCTGAGCTGGATGGACCATGAATTCGGCAGCAACCAACTCGGAGCATCGCAGATCGGATGGGATTGGTTTTCCCTGCAGCTTACTGACGCCACCGAGTTGATGGTCTACCGGATCCGCCGGAGCGACGGCACCATTGAGCCCGCTTCAGGCGGGACATGGATCCGCCCGGACGGCTCAGCCGTGCCCCTGGCACGCGCCGCAATCGCAGTTGAGGAACTCGACCTGTCTCCCCAAAGCAGGGGACGCTATCCGGCTCGTTGGCGTCTCACCGTCCCATACGCCCGATTGTCCGTCGAGATCGTTCCGACGGTCCCGCAGCAGGAGCTCCTGACGCGCCGAAGCACGCAGGTCACCTACTGGGAGGGCAGCGTGACCGTGACGGGCGAGCGGGCTGGCCGGCCGGTCACGGGCCTGGGGTATGTTGAGCTGACCGGCTACGCCGCGCCGCTTCGCAGGCGGCTATGAGCCGCGGTGGCGCGCTTGACACCACTCCGCGCCTGCCGGTAGTGTAAGTCATTCGCGCGAACATCTCTGGAGAGCCCTCCATGACCTGTGCTGTCCGTGCCTTGGCGCTGTGCTCCGTCCTGCTTTCGGTCACGGCCTGTGGAAAGCAGAGCGACACCATCGTGGCGATCGCGCCGCATCCGCGGAACCCTGACATCCTCTACGTGGCCACCAACGAATCACTCTACAAGACCCGCGACGGCGGAGCCACCTGGAGCAAGATGACCACGGACTTGAGCAGCTTCCGCGTCCTGGCCCTGGGCGTGGACCCCCACAGCCCTGCGAACATCCTGGCCGGCACCATGGGCGACGCCGTGTACAAGAGCCCGGACGGCGGCCAAAGCTGGACTCCACACAACGGCGGCCTCAAGGAACACATCTCAGTCGTCAATCAGTTCGTGTTCCACCCGACCGACCCGGATACCATCTACGTCGCCACGACTGTCGGTATCTTCCGCTCGAAGGACGGGGGGCGTCTGTGGGAAGAGCGTATGTACGGGATGAAGGAAGTCCACTACGTCGTGACATTGGCGATGGATCCGCACAACCCGGACGTGATGTACGCCGGCACGACCGGCGGCGTGTACAAGACCACGGATGGGACCAAGCACTGGGACAGGGTCAACAACGGCCTCATCCCGAAGGAGAAACTGGACTCGGCGATGGCCCTTGGCGTCAACAGCCTGGTGACAGACCCCACGAAACCAGGGACCGTGTACGCCGGTACGACCAATGGCCTATTCAAGACCACTGATGCCGCCGCCTCCTGGAGACGAATCGAAAACGGGCTGACCGACAGTTACGTGAGCGCGCTGCTGATTGACCCGACAAATCCCACTATCCTCTACGCCGGGACCCGCAAGGGCGTCCACAAGACCACGGACGGTGGCGAGACCTGGGTGCCGTCGAACGAAGGGTTGACCACACTGAACATCCGCGCGATGGCTCTCAGCCTGCTCAATCCACAGATTGTCTACGCGGGAACGAACGGGAGCGGGCTGTTCCGTAGCACGGACGGCGCAAAGACTTGGGTGCACGTCCCGCTCACGCCCGCGCCCAAGGCGTCCCCGCCCGCTCACACCGTCTAGCCTGGACTCCGCGCGCCGGACGTGCCGACCATCTTCCTGGTCAGACACGGTGAAACCGACTGGAACCGCGAGGGGCGGATCATGGGCGCGCTCCCGGTCCCGCTCAACGAGCGAGGAGATGAGCAGGCGCGCGGTGTGGCCCAAGCCTTGACGCGCTATCCGATAGCCGCGCTCTTCTCCAGCCCAGTCGCTCGTGCCGTGCAGACCGCTCGCCTCGTCGCCGAACGGCTCGGCCTGCCCATCACGGAAGAGGCCGGCCTCACCGAACTGGCCATGGGGGCCTGGGAAGGCCGCTACTGGAACGAGTTGGAGTCTGATCAGTCTCGCCGTTCACTGTATTCGCATCCCTTGGAAGCGCGGGCTCCGGGCGGCGAGACCCTTGCCGAAGTCCAGAAACGGGCGGTGGCCGCGATCGAAAACGCCCTTGTCATCCAGAATCACAGGCCGTCGGTGTTTGTCACCCACGCCGATGTCGTACGCACGGTCGTCGCGCACTATCTGAACCTCCGCATCACCGACAGTCAACGGCTGTGCATCGATCATGCCTCCCTGACCATCATCGAGCTGACACCTACGAATCCACACCTCATTATGTTCAATTACGTATATTCGCAAGACAACCATCCGCCCGATTAAAGCAGACTTGTGGTAGGCTTCGTGTTTCGATCAATATCTTGTACCGCCCTTCGAAAAGAGACAAATCAACTTCTATTCAATGAATTAGACCATTTCCACAGATTGGTGTTTCTGATCAGACGCGATAAAGACCTTGAAATCTAAAGGGGCGAATGTCCTGACCCTGTCATCGTAAGGACGCTGCACAAGCACGCTTTTCTCAGATTGTGTTTACAGACCGAATCTCATCGGTTTTTTGTAGAATTCTCGTTTTGCAACACGATCGTAAGCGCTTTGGTAAAAATTTTTTGTTGACATGCTTGAAAGCGTCTGCTATACAACCGTCAGTTGACTTTGAAGACGTCCTGCCTTGGAAGAACTCAAAGACATCACTGTCGGCCTGGATCAACGAATCAGCATGTATAAATCCAGGCTGCAGGAGCTGCAGAAAAAACGCGACCGCATCGACGACGAAATCGCCACCATCAAGAAGTACCTCGAGTTGGCAGAAACCCTTTACCGTCTAGAGGTCGGACGGGCCAAGCTCCCCGCCCTCTCCAGTCAGGCCTCAAGCGAGACAGACAAGGACAAACTGGGGCGTGCCGTCTCCTTGACGGACGTCACCGACCAGTCCAGGGAGATCCTGCTGGGCCGCTCGAAGTACGTCGGGATGAGCGTGTCCGAAGCGGCATACCAGATTCTCAGTGACGCGGGCTCGGCCATGCACGCGAAGGACATCTGTCATCGCCTGATTGAGGGCGGGCTTCGGATCAAGGCCAAGGCCCCCGTCACGTCGATCGCGACGTCGCTGAAGCGAGACCGTCGGTTCCGCAAAGTGGCGCCCAACACGTTCGAAGCCGTGGAGGAGAAGCTGCAAGCGGTTTAATTCGACTGGCAGAAGGTTCGGCGCCGCGCTCGGACAGAAGTCGAACGCGAACGATGGTGACCGAGTTGTAGAGTTGTAGAAAGGAGGTGAGAGTGGTGGCGAAGAAGAAAGCTGCGAAGAAAAAGAAGTAAGCTCCCCTCTAGCATCGCGTGCTGGGGGCAAGGCCCCTTGCCCCCAGCACTCTTATCCCACCAAGAAACCTTAATCACCAGTCGAAGGAAGACGAGGAACAAGGCGGCTGAGACCGAACCCCGCCGGCGCTTCTCGCAAGTGAGGACGACGGAGGCGTACGGGGTACCCGTTGCTCCTCCAGTTGCAACGGGTCATCGGTACGTTGAGAAAAGCCCATGGCCCATTGCAATTTGAAGAGCAATGGGCAACCCCGCGAGAGGATCGGGCGCCTTGCTAGGCGCGTTGCGGAGAGGCAACGAGGGACGGCGGCAACTCGCGCAGGCGACCTGCCGGGGCGTGAGACTCAGCCGACACGAACACCCAGTTATCGCGAGATTCGAGGATGCGGGAGACGAGACGGGCATGCAGCGCGTGCCCGGAGCGGACCGCCAGGATCTCTCCGACGACCGGCATGCCCAGGAGCGTCATATCGCCGACCAAGTCGAGGACCTTGTGGCGCACGAACTCGTCCCTGTAGCGGAGGCCGCCCTCATTGAGCAGCCCCTCGTCTGACAGAATGAGCGTGTTGTGCAGGGATCCGCCGAGACCCAGACCGGCTTCCCACAGCTCTTCGACCTCGCGGAGAAAACCGAAGGTGCGGGCGGGCGCGATGTCCCGGATAAAACTATCGGAAGAGCCATCGTAGGTGTAGGCCTGGCTTCGGATCAGCGGATGGTCATAGTCAATGGCGTACGTGACGCTGGCCGTGGAGGCTGGGTGGATCGAAATCTCCTTATCGCCTTCGGTCACTTCAATGGAACGCACGATCTTCACGTAGGTCCGATACCGGCCTTGCGCGGCTATCCCAGCTTCCTGCAGCAGGCTCACGAACGGCGTCGCGCTGCCATCCATGGCCGGAAGCTCCGGCGCGTCCACCTCGACATACAGATTGTCGATCCCAAGGCCCGACGCCGCGGCCAGGAGGTGCTCGATGGTCTGGACCTGTACGCCGTCCACTCCAATCGTCGTCGACAACAGGGTCGGGCGCACGTTGGCAATGACCGCAGGAACCCTCGGCCTGGCGCGGAGGTCCGTTCGAATGAAGACGATCCCCGTATCGGCCGGGGCTGGCGTGAGGGTCAGCGACACCTGGCATCCGGAGTGAAGGCCCACCCCCGTACATGTGACCGGCTGTCGGATCGTCTGCTGCTGGTGCATGAGGCTCCCTTATTCGTGCAGGCTTGTATAAGGCTAGCAAGAGTAATACCTACCGGTAAGATCACAGGCTTATTGAGCAAGCGGTTGATTTATTGAAGGTTTCATGGTTTCTCGGCATCACGTTCAAGATCCGGCGTACATGCATCATGTTGTAAAAACACTGCATCTGTAGCATTTCTCCTGCCGTCGATCAAACCCCTCTGCATTTCGCGGGACGCTCAAAAAGGTCATCCAACGAGGCCGCAGGAAATGAGATCCCTGAGGCGTACGGGGCACCCGTTGCTTCATCAGTTGCAACGGGTCATGGGTACGTTGAAGGGCTCGAACGACGAGAACGATGTTGGGGGCCTTTTTCAGCGTTCTGCTAGGGCTTGGGGTCGAGCTCAATCAACCCCTTACGGATGGCCAGGATGGCGGCTTGCGTGCGGTCATAGACTTGTAGCTTGTGGAAGATGTTCCGCACATGGTTCTTGACGGTCTTCTCGCTGAGGTCGAGTTCGTTGGCGATCTCCTTGTTCGTCTTCCCATCGGCCACCAGGCGCAGTACGGTGATCTCCCTTTCGGTCAGGTCGTGCTCGGTCCGAGCCTGCTTCCTGCCTTTCCCCTCCGCCAGCAAGGAGAACTCCGCAAGGATCTTGCTCGCCACGGACGGATGGATGAGGGATTCGCCTTTGTAGATCGACCGGATGGCCGAGATGATCTGCGCCGAGTCGGAATCCTTCAGCAGATAGCCCGTGGCCCCGGCACGGACAAGGTCGAAAATGTATTTCTCCTCATCGTACATCGTGAGCGCCACGATGCCGATGTGCGGAGACTCCCGCTTGACGGCGCGGGTGGCCTCGACCCCGTTCATGCGGGGCATGCTCACGTCCATCAGGATGACGTCGGGCTGTAATTCCCGTGCCTTCTCCACGGCCTCCTGACCGTCACGAGCCTCGCCCACAACCTCCAGGTCGCCGCTCTCCCGCAGGATCGCCGCGAGGCCCTCCCGGACCACGCGGTGGTCATCTGCGATCAGGACCCTGATCCGCTCCACGCTGCCGCTCCTCCTCCGGAGTGATGGGGATATCAACGAGCACCCGGGTGCCGTGCTCCTTGCGCGATTCCACGCGGGCCGTCCCCCCGACCAGGCGAGCCCGTTCGTGAATCCCTTTCAAGCCGAACGACTGCCATTTGGTCGGATCCTGCGCCATGGCCTCCACGTCGAACCCGATCCCGTTATCCTCAATCACGCCTTTGATCCGGCCTTCCGCCACGGCCAGTGTGATCGTGGCGCGCTCCGCCTTGGCGTGCTTCTGGACGTTGCTGAGCGCTTCCTGCACGATGCGGAACAGCACGATCTTGGTCGTCGGCGCCATCGCCGATTCGTCGCCCGACCACATCAACCTGGTCAGGATGTGCGACTGTGTCTCGTAGGACTTGAGGTAATTTTTGAGCGCCGGCCCCAGCTCCATCGATTCGAAGTAGAGCGGACGGAGGTTGAAGATCACCTGCCGTGACTCCTCGATGGCCGTCTTGAGCTGGGCCTTGGCGTCGCTCAACAACTCGAAGCTCCGGGTGGGGTCCGAAAAGATCAGCTCCCGGCACAAATCCAGTTTGAGATTGATCCCGGCCAAAGTCTGGACCAAGCCGTCATGGATCTCGCAGGCAATACGGCTACGCTCGCCGGTGATGGCGGAGCTGGCCTCCTTTTGGTACAGCTTGGAAATCTCCTGGAATTTCTTGAGGTGCCGCTTGGTCTCGGCGTTCGCGCGCACGCGCGCCTCGATGAGCTGCCACATAAACTTTGCGCTCGTCCCGCGAATGACATCCACGCCAACCCGGTTGAGCTTGAACAGGGCCTCCGCAACTTCCGGATTGCCGGTCACGTCGATGATGAGGTCCACGTTCTCCGAGTCCAGCAGGTCTCGGAAGTTCCGCGTGAGGGGAATGCCGTAGCGCTTGG
>VBOO01000218.1 GCA_005877505.1 Nitrospirota bacterium | reverse complement strand
GTGCTGGCGCTTTTGTTGGTGCCGTGGCGGAACCTGCTCGCGGGTTACGCGTGGCGGGAATCTTTTATACACTGGTGCCAGCCTTGGTTTTGGCTGCTCATTGCAGTCGTCCTGGCCGTGGCCGGGGAAAGCCACTACCTCGCGGCCAAAGACCATTTGCCGAAGGCAGTCACGGCTGTGGCAGATAAGTTCTCCGTGACGGCCACCTTCTCCGTTTTGAAGGACTACAAGCCTCTCTCCCTCACGGCGTCGCTGGCCGGCATCCTTGGACTGGCGCTCGGAATAGTCTTGTTTCTGGCCAAAGGCGTGAAGGATGCGCTCAAGCTGCCAAGCGGCTAACAGCGGGAGAGAGGACTCCTTGTGGCGGACCGCAAACCGTTGGTGGTGCTCGGCATAGACCTCGCGGGTTCGCCGCGCCGTCCGACCGGTGTATGCCTCCTGCGTGGCTTGCGGGCCCAAACGGGAGTCGCGTTCAGCGATCAGGACATCCTGAACACGGTCCATCAAGCCCGGCCCGACCTCGTTCCCATTGACGCGCCGCTCAGCCTGCCCAAAGGACGGCGGACGATCTCTGACCGAAGAGGCGAGCATTTGCGCGACTGCGACCGGGAATTGCTGCGACGCGGCATTCGATTCTTCCCCATCACGCTTGGTCCGATGCGGATGTTGACCGAGCGTGGCCTGATTCTCAAGGCGAAGATACGAGCGATGGGTTATCGTGCGATCGAGTGTTACCCTGGTGCGGCGCAGGACGTGTGGGGCCTTCCCAGGCAGCACCGGGACCGGGAGGGGCTGTTGGCCGGACTCAAGAAACTGGGCGTGAGAGGGTTGACCCACGCGGCAACGAGCGATGAGCTGGACGCCGCGACGGCGGCCCTGGTGGGTCGGTGGGCTCTGTCTGGCCGTGGAGAGATGCTCGGCGGTGAGAATGGGATCTGTATCCCTTCAGGCAGGTTTTTGAAGAAGAAACAGGGAGACAAGCGGTCCCGGATTTCACGGACGGGTGGTTAAGGACCACGCCGCCGGCACGAGTCAGGTCTCGACCGGAAACCCCGGGTCTCGAGACCTGACTCGCCGTCGTTCACGCTGCTCGGCGTAAGACGCGCCTGGTTCGTCCTACGTGCTTGCTCCATCCCTACTGCAGGAATGTGATGCCGTCTGGCAAATTGGTCGCCCTGACCTGTTCGACGGTCAGGGAACCCCGTCCCACACCGGCCATCGCGCTTGACGTACCAGCGCCGGCAATAGAGGCGGTGCCAATCTTGCACTGAAGTTCAATCCTGTGGACTCCACTGGACAGATTGGCCACGACGAAATTGTAGTGGTGCGCGGCCATCGTCTCCAGGATGAGCTCGATCATCTCATCGGTCACCACACACTCGGTGGCGACGTCGATGATGCCATCGCCATTCAGGTCCTGGCAGCTTGAAATCACGCCGCCGAGCGTGGCGCTCAGCGTTTGCGCGCGCTTGTCGTAGACCACCCAGTGAGGGTACGCAACGTCCGCGGAACCATCAATCAAGAGTCGCACCTCCAAGGTTGCGCTCGCGCTCGACGTATCAGTCGTTCCGTTTTTCGACCTGACCTGGGTCTGTGTATAGAGCGCTGTCTCGAAGGAGCCTCCGATGAGCAGGTCCTTCTTGTTAGGGGTCTTGATCGTGGTGGTCAGGACGGTGGTCCAGGGCATGGATCCGGACGTCATCGGCACCAGCGATACGTTTGAAACCGCGGCCGTAAACTTTGCGGCCGGCTGGGAACTCTGGGCCAGCGCCCCTGAGGCCCCGAAGGCGCTCAGGACTGCCAGGACCATGAGAGCAGACGTTATGTTTTTCATGGGGTCCTCCTTGTACAAGACACGTTTCTCCGGTTTTTCATCGACTGTTTTCTGAGTCCTGTTCACTTTCCTTGACTTCGCCTCCTTCCTGGGCATCGCTGGTCCTCACACTGGCTCCGCGCCCGCGCACAGTGTTGGGTTTCACGGCACACTCTACGTGTACCTACGTGTACGCCCGTCCCGTAAGGACTGGGTTAGCGGACTGCGCGTTCGCGGTAAAATTTCAGCGACAAGTCAGAACAACAGTGGAAAGAAGGGGTCAGGCCTCGGCCGATATGCTAATCTGTGCCGAGGGTCGGAGAAGCTGGCATGCCTCCTCCACGCGTCGCGCTCCTGTTCGATTTGGACGGCACGCTGGTGGACAATGTCTACCAGCATGTCTTGGCGTGGCAGGAGGCCTTCCAGCAGGTCGGCATCGAGTTGGCGGTCTGGCGCATCCACCGGCAGATCGGCATGAGCGGCGGCCTGTTCGTGAACGCCCTCATGCGGGAGATCGGACACCCGGTGACCGCCGAAGAGGCCGGGCGGATCCAGCGATTGCACCGGGAGGCGTACAGCCGTCAGGTTCACCTTGTCCGCCCGCTTCCAGGCGCGCGCGACCTGCTCGCCTCTCTCTCTCGGATGAACGTCCCGCATGCGATTGCGACGAGCGGCTACATGGAAACCGCCCAGCCGACTCTGAAAGTGCTTGAGGTCGGCCCTGACGTGCCCATCGTCACCCGCGACCAGGTCGCCCAT
>VBOO01000217.1 GCA_005877505.1 Nitrospirota bacterium | reverse complement strand
CGTGGAGAAGCACCGGGAGATCGCGATCCTGAAGGCGATGGGCGCGACCGGCCGGGCCGTGATGCGCATCTTCATTCTGCATGGGCTCGTGATCGGCATCGTGGGCACGGTCATCGGCATTCCGCTGGGCTACAGCTTCTGCTGGGCGATCCAGACCTTCTACACCCTGCCTGGGGACGTCTACTATTTGAGCCGCATCCCGGTGAACATCAAGATCGTGGACGTGCTGACGGTCGCCGTGTCGGCGATCACCATCACGTTCCTGGCCACGATCCATCCCTGCCGGCAGGCGGCCCGCCTGGACCCGGCCGAAGCGATCCGGTACGAGTGAGAGCATTGAAACGCTGCTCAGCCAAGACTTCGCCCATCTCACCCGCCCAGCCCCGGTTATCGACCCATTGCACGAAGATGGCAATGGGTGCCCCGGACGCGTCCTTTTCCCGATGGAAGCCGCAGGCGCTATGATCGAGGCGCACGACCTCAAAAAATCCTTCAAGCTGGACCAGACCGTCGTCCACGTGCTGAAGGGCGTGACCCTGGAGATCAAGCGCGGCGAGCTGGTGGCCATCGTCGGCGCGTCCGGCGTCGGCAAGACGACGCTGCTGCACATCCTGGGAACGTTGGATCGGCCGACCAGCGGCACCGTGCGCTTCGACGGAAACGACGTGTTCGCCCTGGACGACCAGGCGCTGGCGGAATTCCGTAACCGGAAGGTCGGGTTCGTCTTCCAGTTCCACCACCTGCTGCCGGAGTTCACGGCGCTCGAGAACGTCATGCTGCCGGCCCTGATCCGCCGGCAATCCCAGACAGAGGCGCGCGCCGCGGCGGAGGCCGTGCTGAAGGAAGTGGGCTTGGAGCATCGGCTGGCGCACCGTCTCGGGGAACTGTCGGGAGGCGAGCAGCAGCGGGTGGCGGTCGCGCGCGCCCTGGTCCTGCGTCCGGACCTCATCCTGGCCGACGAGCCGACCGGCAACCTGGACTCGCACACCGGGGAAGAGGTGTTTAAACTAATGCTGGACCTGAACCGCGCCAAGGGGATCACGTTCGTCATCGTGACCCACAACGAGGCGCTGTCCAACCAGGCCGACCGCATCATCCGCATGGTGGACGGCCAGATCGCCTAGCGCGCGGGAGGAGGAGCACACGCCATGCTAGCCACGCGAGTCCGCCAGAAGGACGGCCTCTTCTACTTCGTCTCCTATCCGGCGGAGGACCTGCTCCGGAAGGTCCAGTTCGTCAGCCGGTTCTACGGCGAGGGCGAGCAGATCGCGCCGGCCGAGATCGCCGAAGAGGACGAGATCGCGCAGTTCATCGCCAGGATCGAGCGCAGCGACAAGGCCTTTCAGCGCCAGCTCTCGCGCGCCAAGGTCAAGGCCATCACGAACTTCTACGAGACCGCCGTGAGCCAGCCGCCGATCCCGGGGACGATTCTGCTCTTCACGCCGGAGCGGCTGCGTTTCGAGCCGGTCAGCGGCTTCGAGCAGGCCGGCCACCTCGAAGAGCCCGGCGGCAAGTACCTGGTCATTGACGGCCAGCACCGCCTGGCCGCGCTCCACTTCTACCGCCGGTACCATCCCGACGAGGCGCGCACCATCCACATTCCCTGCGTCATCTTCGACGGCCGCAGCGAGGACTTCGCGGCCGAGATGTTCGTCATCATCAACTCGACGCCAACCCGCATCAACAAGAGCCACCTGGTGGACCTGTACGAGCGCGTGTCCTGGGCGGCGCCCGACAAGAAGTTCGCCGCGCGCGTCGTCGAGCACCTCTACAGCGAGGGGGACAGCCCGCTGCGCTACCGGATCAACCGGCTGGGCGGGCGCAGCCGCCAGGAAAAATGGATCCTCCAGGCCGAGCTGTTCAACGAGATCCACCGATGGGTGTCCAGGAACTGGAAGGCCATCCAGCGCGAAGGGAGCGGCGCGCGGGAGGCCCTGCGCTTCTACAACCTGGTGCGGGACTTCTTCAAGGCGGCGGAGCGGGTCTGGGGCGAGTCCTGGGGGAACGCACACTACATGGTGACGAAGCCGGTGACCCTCAAGGCGATGGTCCGTGTCTGCGCGGGCCTCGCCGCACAGGACCGCGGATCGGGCGAGGAGCGCATCAAGCGCTGGGAGCGCCTCCTCGCGCCGTGGAAGGAGCGTGTGCGCGACTTTCGCGTGGAAGGGTTCTACGAGCGTTTCCCCGCCAAGGGGCAGGTGGAACGCGTCGCGCGCGTCCACCGCGAGCTGGCCCGTGCCATCGGCCTGGAGCCCGCCCGCTCCGCCAAAGACGAGGACTGACATGGAAGACAGGAGATACAGCCAGCGGGGCTACCGGGAGCACGAGAAGGAGCGGCAAGGAACGCCCAAGGAGCCTTCCCGATCGGGCGCGCCGGCGATGCCCCAAACTCGGACCGTCTCCCGCTGCGCGGACTGCGGGACGCCACTCCCGCCTCTGGCCGATTCGCCCGGCCAGTGCCCCAAGTGCGGGGTAGCCCTCCATTCCTGCCGGCAGTGCGCCCACTTCGATCCCGGCCAGCATTTTGAGTGCACCCAGCCTGTGCCGGAGCGCATCTCCGACAAAGGCGCGCACAATGCGTGCAGCTACTTTTCGCTGCGTGTCTCGGTGGAGCGCGAGACCTCATCGGGGTCGGCGCGCCCCGAAGACCCCCGTCGCGCGTTTGACAACCTGTTCAAGAAAAAGTAGGCGTGGGAGTGAGCGTGCAGCGGTGGCGCCGGTGAACATTCGGCACGTGAAGAGCGTCCTGATGCTCCTCGGTGTGTTGGTCGGATGCGCCTTGCCGCCGGGCCCTGGTGAGACTGCCGGCGGGTTTCGCCGGGACATCCTCGAGAGCGATCGGTGTGGCCCCACGGTCCACCAGCGTTACCTCGAACCGGTGACACACCCAGGCCTGCAGATCAATCAGTCAGGCGGTGTGGTGGTCGCGATCCAGCGACTCCCCAACTCCGTCGTGGCCGCATCGCTTACGACCAGCGGAAACCAGCCGAGCGAGTCCCGAATCCTGCGCGGCTGGGTGGCGGCCTTGAATTACTCCGACCGTCCCGTTCGGTTCGGGCCATCTGTGGTGTCCCTGGCCGATGGCGCCCAGGCGCCCCTCCAGCCGGTCTCAAGGCAGGCGCTGTGCGAGGCCCGGGCGCCGGCGAAGCAACAAGGACCACCCGCGCCAGGCTCGCAGCTCCAGGACTCGCTGCTCGCCCCCCAGGCCTTCGCGTATGGCTTTCTGGACTTCCTCGCCCCGCCCGACCGCCCGCTCATCTTCCCCCTGCGGCTCGCGGTCAGAATGGGAGACGAGACCTTTGCAGTGGAGTTTGCCGGATGGGCCGGATGAGTTACACTATTCCCATGGGCCGTGTGTTGTTTCATCTGGCCTTCCCGATCACCGATCTGGAGGAAGCCAAGCGGTTTTACGTGGACGGCTTAGGCTGCGGCCTTGGACGGGTCTCGGCGTCGGCGATCACTCTCGAGCTCAAGGGCCATCAGCTCGTGGGGCATCTCACGAAGCGGCCCCCGGACCCGCCGAAGGGCATCTATCCGCACCACTTCGGCCTGGTCTTCACATCCGAAGCGGAGTGGCAGGCGATGGCGGATCGCGCCACGGCCAGGGGCCTGAAGTTTTATCAGCATCCGCGCCGCCGCTTCGCCGGGACGCGCATCGAGCACGCGACGTTCTTTCTGGAAGATCCCTTCCACAACCTCCTGGAATTCAAACATTAC
>VBOO01000216.1 GCA_005877505.1 Nitrospirota bacterium | reverse complement strand
CTCCACGGCGAGACTCTCATGCGCCGGCTCGATCGTGCCGATGCAGCCGCGCAACTCGCCTCGCTTCTTCAGCGAGACGAACACGCCCGCTCGTCCCCGCAGGACCGGATGCTGCTCGAGCAGGCCTTTCGGCGGGGTGATGACGCGGAAATCGCGGACATAGGCATCGATGGACTCGATGGCAAGCTGCACGTAGGGATGAACCGAAGAGGGAGAAGCCGCACCCATCAACTAATGATCGCGCGACACCATGTACTCGGCGACCGCTTGAAGGGCCCGCTTGTGCACGGACTCCTCGAACAGGTCCAGGTGGACCTTCGCCGCCTGCACGAACCCGCGCGCGGTGGCCATTGCGTAATCGATCGAGCCATAGCGTTCCATCAAGGAGACGACCCACGCCAGCTCGCCGTTCCCGTTGGGTTTCTTCTCCATGACTTCCGCGAGCCGCGCCCGTTCGGCTTCGGTACAGTGCTTCCGAAGATGCAGGAGCGGCAAGGTGACATTGCCCTCGCCAAGGTCCTTGCCCCGGGATTTCCCGAGCGACTCCAGCGGCGCGGAATAGTCAAGCGTGTCGTCCGCCACCTGGAACGCCACGCCGATCGCCTGGCCGAACTGGAACAGCGCGTCCCGTAACGCCAAGTCGGCGTCGGCCACAACGGCCCCGATCCGGCACGCCGCCGCGATCAAGGAGCCGGTCTTGTACTCCACGATCTTGAGATACTCCCGCTCGGAGATCGACGCGTCGTCCTTGTAGGACAACTGCATCAGTTCGCCTTCCGCCATCTTCCGGCAGGCCTCCGAGAGACATTCGTTCACGTCCTGATTGCGGAACCCCACGATGTGGCAGATCGCCTTGGAATAGAGGTAATCACCGACGAGGATTGCCACCTGGTTGCCCCACAGCCCGCCCGCGGTGCGCCGTCCGCGTCGAAACTCGGCGTGGTCCACGACGTCATCGTGTAGGAGCGTGGCGGTGTGGATGTACTCGATCAGGCTGGCCAAGAGCACGTCGGCGCCTGGGGGACAGATTTCAAATCTGTCCCCCTTGCCCGCCAGGCGGGCGCACAGGATCAGGAGCAGCGGGCGGATCCGCTTGCCGCCGCTATTGAGGATGTGCGCGGCGACCGTGTTGACCAGCGCCACCTTTGAGCCCAGGTTCTGACGGATCTGATCCTCGACGGCAGCAAGCTCCAGACGGTAGCACTCCCACACATCGCTCATGCTCGCGATGGTGCAGGATTCGACGTTTGGTGGCATGGGCGGATACTAGGTAAGGGTCGGAGGGTTTGTCAAGCCGAGAGTCGGGGAAATCTCCGGCCGTTGCCTTGCGATGGGTCCCCTAGGGTGCTACGCTCGCGTCCATGCTGCCGTTTCTCAACCTGTGGCTGCACGTCCTGGCGTCAGTCATCTGGATCGGAGGCATGCTGTTCCTCTCCCTGGTCGCCGTGCCGGTCCTACGCCAGGTGGACTCCCCGCTGCTCCGCGCCGACCTGTTCCGGAAGATGGCCCAGCGCTTCAGGCGGCTGGTCTGGATCTGCATCGCCGTCCTGATCCTGACGGCGATCGTCAACGTGGCCTACTACGGGAATACATCCACGGGATCCCCCTACCTGAAAGTGCTGGGCATCAAGCTCGGGCTTGTCGGCGTCCTGGTGGCGCTGGGCGTGGCGCACGACCTTATCATCGGCCCACGCGCGGCCCGGGCCCAGTCCCGCGATGGTCTGCCCCCGACCGGCACCGATCTGCTGATGGTGCAGTTGGCGCCGTGGGTGGGCCGGCTCAACCTCCTCCTCGGGGTGATCATCCTGGTGCTGGCGGCGGCCCTCACCCGCAGCCGCTAGGTAGGGGCACGGCATGCCGTGCCCCTACCCTCCCGGTGTTGCGGATTCTCCGTATCCTCATGCCAGCGTATGGGATTAAGGGCGATATATTCACGCACCCTGTGAAGGGCATCTTCATCGCGGATGATGGCTTCATAATAATTCCGTTGCCAGACCGGCATCTTGGGCGTGTTCCGTGTTTCGTTGACACGTCTGGTGGTAGCGGACTTGAAAGAACGGATGATCGTAGCCAACGAACCAGGCACGGGTCTGCCGAAGGATTCGACATGTGGTGTGGTGGCCTGGTTCGTTGCTGTGTTGGGGGAATCCTTTAACACGATGATCCCGTGTACATGGTTGGGCATCACCACAAACATATCCAAGTCAGTATTAGGAAAATGCGCCGGGATTTCTTCCCAGCATGCCTTTACAAGAAGCCCCAATTCGTTGCTTATCATCTCGCCGTTGACCACAACGCCCAAGAAACATTCCCGTTGGTAGGTGCATAGAGTAATGGCATATGCTCCTCGGTAGGTAGAGTCGTATTCTGGTAGGCGAATGGAACGACGAGCATGTTTGTCCGGATCGTAGTTGATAGGCATCGTCTATGTGACAACGCGACGAGAGGAAAAGGCAAAACGGTAGGGGCACGGCATGCCGTGCCCCTACAACATTTGTGCCGGTCAAAGACACATCACCGTAGTCCCAATGACCTACAGGATAGAATCATCATTGGACCTACCACCTAATCCCTTGATTTGACTTTGGCTTCCAAGTCCATGGCCGCGACGATTTGCTTGACACACCTGCGCCCTGTCAAGTAGGATGCGAAGATTCGTAACGGCTTGTCTATCAAAGGAATTCCGTCTATGAGCGCAGAGATGGGCATCCCCGGGTTTCCACCTAAACAAGGTCTCTACGATCCCCGCCTTGAAAAGGACAGTTGCGGGATCGGCTTCATCGCCAATATCAAGGGCGTGAAGTCCCACGACATCGTCCGCAAGGGACTCCAGGTCCTCAACAACCTCTTTCACCGCGGCGCCCAGGGCTGCGACCCCTGCACGGGCGACGGGGCGGGCATCCTGCTCCAGATTCCGCACGAGTTCTTCAAGCGTGCGTGCGCTGACGTCGGCGTGAAGCTGCCGAACGCCGGCGAGTACGGGGTCGGCATGGTCTTCCTCTCATCGAACCCCGCGCAGCGCAAGCCATGCGAGAGGCTCTTCGAGAAGGTCATTGCAGACGAAGGCGCGCGCCTGCTGGGCTGGCGCGACGTGCCTGCTAAGAGCGGCGCGATCGGCTCGCAGGCGCGCCAGACAGAGCCGGCCATCCGGCAGATCTTCATCGCCCGTGACATCCTCAACGAGGCGCAGTTCGAGCGCAAGCTCTACGTCATCCGCAAGCGCATCGAGAACGCCATCCGCGAGTCTGCGATCGAGGGTCGGGAGTACTTCTACATTCCCAGCATGTCCATGAACACCATCATCTACAAGGGCCTGCTGCTGCCGGATCAAATCACGCAGTACTACCCGGACCTCACTGACACCAGCGTGGTCAGCGCGCTGGCGATGATTCACTCGCGCTTCAGCACGAACACGTTCCCGACCTGGCCGCTCGCGCACCCCTACCGCTACATCTGCCACAACGGCGAGATCAACACGCTCAAGGGCAACGTGAACTGGATGCGCGCGCGCCAGGGCCGCCTGCAGTCGGAG
>VBOO01000204.1 GCA_005877505.1 Nitrospirota bacterium | reverse complement strand
GTGTCCACCAACTGGAACCGCCGGCCCCGGTACTCGCACTCGGCGTAGTGGCGGTCGCGCGTCACGCCTGGGAAGTCCTTGACGATGGCCAGACGGCGACCCAGGACGCGGTTGAACAGCGTGGACTTGCCCACGTTCGGGCGCCCGATGATGGCGACGGTGAACATGCGGGCCACGCTATCACGCTGTCTACCGTCTTGACAAGAACGCTGCTTGAGAGAGCGGGTGGCGCCGCATGGGACCCTGGCGGAGCGCCCTTCGACTTGCTCAGGGCGAGCGGATTAATTCCGGTCATGCTGAGCTTGTCGAAGCACGACAGGACCCACTCCAAGATACAAGGACCCGCTTTCTCTGTGTATAATGCCCTCATGTGCATTACCGTCTATCCAGCCCCCGACTGGGCCATGATCCGAACCGTCCTGCTGGACATGGACGGGACCCTGCTCGACAGGGCCTTTGACGATCATTTCTACCTGGAGGCGCTGCCGGCGCACTATGCGGCGGCGAACCGGATGCCGGTGGAGGCGGCGCGCGAGCGGCTGGTGGCGCTCTACCGCGCCGTGGAAGGTGAGCTGGATTGGACCGACATTGACTATTGGACCCGCACGCTGGAGCTCGACGTGCCGGCCATCAAGGATTCCCTGCGGCACCGGATCGCGCCCCATCCCGACAGCCTGGCCTTTCTCACATTCCTGCGCAAGCGGAAGATCCCCGTCCATCTGGTCACGAACGCGCATCCCAAGACGCTGTCCATCAAGATGGCCCAGACCGGCCTGGAGCCGTACCTCGAGCGTGCCATCACGGCGATCGACGTCGGCTGCCTCAAATCCAAGGTGGCCTACTGGGTCAAGTCGGAAGCGATTCTGGGATTCGATCCCCACGCCACGCTCTATGTGGATGACGATGAGGCCGCGCTGCTCTCTGCTGAGACGCACGGGATCAGGTACCTCTATCATCGCGCAAGGTCCAGCTCCGCTTTGCCGCCGCAGGCGTCGTCGAAGTACCGCTCCATCGAATCCTTCCACGCCCTCATGCGGTAGGGGCACGGCGCGCCGTGCCCCTACACATGATTCGTCCATCGTCTTCGTAGGGGCGCACCTACGTGTGCGCCCGGATTTTGGATGGTCACGCGGGCCATGGGCGGACACACAGGTCCGCCCCTACGTCGGATTCACGGCAAATCCACGCCGCGTTCTTCTCCCTCCACGTGCACGCCGTAGGGGGGGAGCGTCGTGAGGCGAGGGTCGTCCACCGGGCCGCCGACGGTGAAGTGGTAGAGCGACTGGAAGGCGAGGTCCTTGAAGCCAAAGACCTGGTGGACCGGGTCATCGAAGAAGCAGCCGATGCCCGTCGCCCGCACACCCGCCGCTTCGGCCTCCAGATACAAAACCTGCCCGATCACACCCGTCTCCCAGAATAGCCGCCGATAGAACCACGGCCCGTGGTTGAACAGGGCCTCCTGATACTCGGCGATCATCCCCAGGGAAAAGGCGCCGTCTCCGGCGATGTCCTGAAAACAGCTCACCTGGGAGGCCAGCCGCTTCGCGTCGCCACGCTCCAGCAGGTAGAGCGGCAGGTCAGGAGGACACCCAGACGGCGTCGCCCAGGCGAAGTGCTCGTGCATGGCCCGCTTGAGCTTGTCCAGCTTCCCTGGGTTGCGGGCCAGGATGTACAGGCCGGGGTCAAGGCCATCCACCAGATGCACGAACAGGCCGAGGTGGCTAGTCGGGTCCCAGGGCAGTGCGTCCCAGGGCATGGGGCGCCGGAGCACTTCCAGCTCGGGGCGGGGCATGACCCGCGCGAGCATTTTATAGAACGTGTCAGCCGGGATCGAGGTCTTCCCATCGCAGGCCAGGAGGCTTCGCCGCTGATGGATGATCCGTCCGGCGGAGGGGGAATCCCCTAGAGTGAGGGTGGGGGTCAAGGGCGGCTCAAATAGATCGAGGCCGTGCCATTCACTGCTGTGTTTCCTCGACGCGGCCGCCACAGCATCGATGATCTCCCACGGCACGGGGTCGTCAGGGCTGAGTCGGTTCGCCTTCCCGTACCACTGTTGCTTCGCCAATTCGCGTACGGCGCCCGGATCGAGAAACAGCGGCAGCACGCGCTCTTCACCTCTCCGCCAATCCCGCGCAAGGTCGGTCGGCCAGACGACCATGACCAGATCCGGATGTTCGCGCTCGGCCCCTGCAAAGTCCTCGGTGCGGTTCAGCCCCAGCAGGTCGTCGACGGTCTCATCCGACAGGCAGTGCAGCACCGGCGCGGACCAGCCCAACGTCGCCGCGGCGATACGAACGGTTCCGATCGCGGGGCCCGCGTCATGCTGGCAGTAGCGAAACGCGCGCTCGCCGTATTTCCACCCCTCCCGCCAATGGATGGACGACAGCCCGACCAAGAAGGCCTGCGGCGGAAACTCATGCAGCAATTCCGCGAACAATTCGTCAGGGCAGTCCGCGCGACGCTCCAGCCCATGCTCCTTGGGGGCGTAGTGGTACAGCCCAGGTGTGGAGGCCAGGCCATCGACCGCGCCGATCAATAGATAACCCTCAGTGGGGTGCAGGTTGCCGCTGGAGGGGTTGCTGCGTAGCGCCCAGCGCGAGCCGCCGGCTTGCTTCCAGGCGGACAGGGCGAGCGCGTATTCGAAGAGGCGCGAAAGCGTGCGGATCGAGATCGGCGCGCTCGACACAGTCCCTGGGCTGTACAGGTCCTCATACGGCGGCGAGAGCGGCTCCTCGTCCAGGCTCAAGATCGCCAAGCGCACGAGGGCTGCGCCCTCGTATCGCCGGAACGGGTTTGGCTGGTTCGCCCAGTCCAGGTAGCCGAGCGCGCGGGCGTAGCGATTGAAGTGATGCTTGGTCTCCTCGTGATACCGCATCACTATTTCAAGCTGCTTGATGGTCTCTTCCATATCGGCCGTGGAGCTTACCATGAATCGGGTTTCACTTGACTCGCTGCGGCAGGGATGGTACGGACTCGCCAGGTATGGACAAGCGCGACCTCGCCAAGGCCATCCTCGAGACCGGCTCTTTTCATTGGAAGGCGACGCCGCAGTTCACGCTGGCGTCCGGCCGCGTCAGTGAGTACTACGTCAATTGCAAGCAACTGCTCTCGCACCCGAAGTACCGGCGGATCCTCGCCGAGCTGATCGCCGAGCATCTCAAGGGCTGGGATATTCAGGCTGTGGGCGGGATGGAAATCGGCGCGATCCCGATTGCCACCGC
>VBOO01000004.1 GCA_005877505.1 Nitrospirota bacterium | reverse complement strand
GTGGCCACGCTGCTGCCGTAACGTTCTTTCTCCGGGACTTCCTTCCCAAGCTGTCTCAAAATGTCCATTCTTGACTGCCGCCCAGGTAGTGGCCTACGATGACGCCCGATATGTTGTCCTGAGCATCTTAAACTTGTGACAGGAGGAGACCCATGACAATGACTCCGGGGGTGCGTGTAGGAGGAATCCTGGCGGTGCTCGCGTTCGCAGGCCAGGTCAGCCTGGCAGTGGCGGCTGAGGAGTCCAAGAAAGAAACGAAAGCCAAGGAACCACCGGCGGCGAGCCAGCCGGGCGGCGGGATCGAGAGCAACAAGGCCAAGGCCTCCGAATCCCCTCGGCTGACAAAGGCCCGTGTTTGCTCCGGTGCGACGCCCAAGATCAAGAAGGTCACCCCGGATGAAGGCAAGCCCGGAGACAAGGTGACGATCGCCGGAGAGAACTTCGGCGAGCCCGGGTGCGTCAGCATGGTCTCCTTTGGCCCTGGCGGTGCGGCCAAGTTCACCCAGGTGGACGACAGGATCATCATGGTGACGGTCCCCGATGGCAAGAAGGGGATCGAACTGCTCATCGTGACTGGCTTCACCGGCGAGGACTCCAAGCCGTTCCTGCGTAAATAGACCGCCTTTGCTCCTGTCCAGAAGGACGCCTCTTCCTTCCCTCTCCCATGACCCATTGCATCGGGAAGAGCGATGGGTTCCCCGGAGAGGGTGGCGGTGAGGGGCAGCCAGGTGCCCGTTGCGAGGCATCAGGCGTATAATCTACGCATGTCTGAAGTCCCCGCCGTCGGCGATCGCGCTCAAGAGGTATCAATGCACAGCAAGAGGGTCTAGTGACCAAGAGACCGGCAGACGCTCAGTACATCCGGGACGAAACCGGGTTGATCGCCCTCTGCGAGAGGCTCCGCGAGCGCGATCGCCTGGCGGTGGATACGGAGTTCATGGGGGAAGACTCCTTCCACCCACGGCTCGAGATCATCCAGGTCGCGACCGGGGACGCAATCGCCATCATCGACTACCAGTCGGTGTCCAATCTGGCCCCCTTCTTTGCCCTGCTCGACGACGCCCGCATCCTGAAAGTGTTCCACGCCGGCCGGCAGGATCTCGAAATCTTCTCGGTGCTGTCCGGGTCCGTGCCGACGCCGGTCTTCGACACGCAGGTCGCGGCGGCGATGGTCGGGTACGGGACCCAGATCGGCTACGCGCAGCTCGTGCGGCAAGTGCTCAGGGTGGCCCTGGAAAAGTCCGAGACCTTCACCAACTGGGCGCAGCGCCCCCTGACGCCGGAGCAGATCGCCTACGCCCTGGAAGATGTCCGGTATCTCTTGGCGCTGCACGACCATCTGGTCAGGCGACTCAAGGCTCTCGGCCGCCTGGAGTGGGCGGAAGAGGAGTTTCGCCGGCTTCAGTCGCTTGCCGACCATGAGGCGCGCGATCCTCGGCTTCGCTACCAGCGAATCAAGGGCTGGGAGGGGTTGGGCCCGCGCGTGCGCGGCGTGCTCCGGGAGGTGGCGGCGTGGCGCGAGCACGAGGCCAAGCGGCGGGACCGGCCCCGCGGGCGCATCCTGCGCGATGAGATCCTGGTCGAGATCGCCCGCCGCGCGCCGACCACGATCGAGGCGCTGGGCCAGATGCGCGGCATCCATCCGTCGCATGTCGAGAAGTACGGGGAGGCGCTCGTGGCGGCCGTCAAGCAGGGCCTGGCGGTGCATGATCACGAGCTGCCGCCGGTCGAGAAGCGCAAACGGATCGATCCGGAAACGGCGGGCCTGGCGGATCTGCTCGGGACCGCTTTGAAGGTGAGGGCCGTCGAGGCCTCCATCTCGCCTCAGCTTCTGGCGACTTCGGCGGACCTGGAACTGTTCGCGCTGGAGCGCGGGCGCGGCGCCGCGGAGAAGCTGCCCATTCTGCAAGGCTGGCGACGGCAAATGGCCGGCGAGCACCTTCTGAAAGTCCTCGAGGGCCGGCTCACCGTGGGCTACGACCCGGAGACCAAGCAGGTGCGGCTGTTCGAGCGGTAGCTCCTCTTTTCCCTCTCCCTTGAGGGGAGAGGGTTAGGGTGAGGGTGGTCTTCGACGCGGGTCCTGCCCGCTGACCACCTCCACCGGCTTCTCGTTGTCCAGGCGGCGGAGGACGTCCCGCTCGGCACCACCCCGCTAGTCTTCTCCTACTTGACCTTTGTTCTCCTGTGGTCGTACTGTCTTGGTAGCTTATTTGGCGAGAAAGTCTCAAATCAGGGAGGATGCGATGAGGAATCTATCCATTCATAAGCTGCTGATGATGTCCGTGGCGGCTATCGCGCTGGTAGCGCTTCCCTTGAGCCCGAACCGGGCCGAGGCGGCGGAGGGGAAAGGCAAGGTCAAGGTCCTCTACCACGTGGACGGCAAGGACCCGGAGGTGGCGAAGTACGCCCTGGCGCTCATCAATAAGCACATTGAGGCGGAGGGAGGGCCGGAGAATATCGATGTCGAGCTGGTCGTGCACGGACCGGCGCTCGAGCTCTTCGAGAAGGACAAGATGGACCCGGAGCTGAAGAAACGGTTCGAGCAGATCGTGGACAAGGGGGTGCACGCGGAGATGTGCCAGGTTTCGATGAAGTTGTACAACAAGACGCTGGACAATCTCGCGAAGGGGTTCGTCGCCACGCTGCATCCGGTCGCGGTCAAGCGGATCGCGGACCTGCAGCAGCAGGGCTACATCTACATCAAGCCGTAACTGCGGCCGCGTCGCCTTTCTCGTTGACAGACGCCATGCCGGGGCAATAGAATGCCTCTTGACCAGAATTCTGGTCAACTAACGGAGGGCGTTCTATGGCGAAAACGTTGCCGATCTCAGAGGTCAAAGCGCGGCTGCCGGAGTTGGTGACCGGGGTCGAGGATCGCGAAGAAGAGGTGGTCGTCACGCGCAATGGAAAGCCTGCTGCCGTGCTCGTGAATTACGCCGAGTACGAGCGCCTCAAGGAGACGCTGGATGTGCTAAGCGACCCCGACATGATGCGACAGATTCGGGCCAGCGAACAGTTCTATGCGAAAGGCGGGAAAGGATTGTCTTTCGAAGAAGTGTTCGGCGAGCCGCTCTATCCTCTGACAAAACGCAAACGTTAGTGACTGGTTTCCGGCCGGCTATTCCTCCCCGGGTCGCCGAGGTCATCCGCCATCTCCCTCCAGACTTAAAGCGCAGCGTCAAGCACGCTCTACGGGCCATCAGCACCGATCCGCACTGCGGCGAGCCACTTCAAAGGGAACTGGAAGGATACTGGAAATACAGGGTTCGGCGGTTTCGTATTGTCTATCGCATCGATCGAGCCGGCCGGTTTATCAGGATCGTCGCAGTCGGCCACCGGCGGATCATCTATGAAGAAGTGGCCGAGCAGGTTCGCCGCAAACCCTGAGGTCAGCGCGCCTTCGGCTTGATCACGAAGACGCCGTCACGGAGGGGGAGGAGCGCGGCGGTGACACTCGTGTCGGCGGCGACGATCCGGTTCAACTCCTGGATGGCCTGGGTTGAAGGGTCGGGGGCGTGTGCGTTCAGGACCCTCCCGCTCCACAGCACGTTGTCGATCAGGATCACGCCGGTCGGAGCGACGAGGTCTTTCGCCCGGCGGTAGTAGTTCACGTAGTGGGCCTTGTCGGCGTCGATGAAGATCACGTCGAAGGGCCCTGTCAGCATTCGAAGCGTCTCCAGCGCCGGCCCCACGCGGACTGTGATCTTCTTGCCGTGCGGACTCTTGTCCCAATAGCGGCGCGCAAAGGCCGCCGACTCGGGGTCAATCTCACAGGTGAGCACCGATCCATCGTCCGGCAGCGCTTCCGCCATCGCGAGCGCGCTGTAGCCGGTGAACGTGCCGATCTCCAACACCCGCTTGGCCCGGACGGTGAGGGCCATCACCTTGAGAAACGCCGCTTCCAGCGGACCCACCACCATCTGGGGAGAGTCCTGGGTCCGGTAGGTCTCCTCCCGGATCAGCCGGCAGACGTCCGACTCGGCCACGGAGTGAGCTGACGCGTACTCCTCGATCTCGGGGGGAACGATATCTGCCAGCGGTGAGACTCCTCGTCGGGTGACCTCTTTGAACCAAAACCTCAGGGTCAACTGTTTCACCCCCACCCTCACCCTCCCCCCTCCATTAGGGGGAGGGGATGGATTAGACGGGCTCGAATTCGATGGTGAAGTGGCGGAGCACCGGCGCCTGCCTGATCACGCGGAAGCCGCGCAGGGTCTCGCGCACCTTGAAGACGTGCTCGGCCACTTCGACCACGTAGTCGATGTGGCTCTGCGTGTAGGCGCGCCGCGGGATGGCAATGCGCACCAGGTCCATGTCGGAGGGGATTTCCTTCCCGTCCACGTTCCGGCCGAACATCGCGTTGCCGATCTCGCCGGTCCGTATCCCGCCATGCTCGTAGATGGCCGAGCAGAGGCGCTGGGCCGGGAACTGCGTGGGCGGGATGTGCGGCAGCAGCGCCCGCGCGTCGATATAGACGGCGTGGCCTCCCGGTGGCTGCACGATCGGGTAGCCGATCGTGTCGAGCCGCTCCGCCAGGTATTCCACCGAGCGGAGCCGATACTTGAGGTAGTCGTCCTCCAGGACTTCCTGAAGGCCCTGGGCGATCGCGTCCAGGTCGCGGCCGGCGAGCCCGCCGTAAGTCGTAAAGCCCTCGGTGAGGACCAGGAGATTCCGGCACCGCTGGGCCCAGTCTGCGTCGTTCATCCCGAGAAAGCCGCCGATGTTGACCAGCCCATCCTTCTTCGCGCTCATCGTGCAGCCATCCGAGAGGCGGAACATCTCGCGGGCGATGGCCGCCGCGCTCTTGTCCTGATAGCCGGACTCCCGCAGCTTGATGAAGTACGCGTTCTCGGCGAACCGGCAGGCGTCCAGGAAGAGCGGGACACCGTGGCGATGGCACAGCGCGCTGGTCTGCCGGAGGATCTCCATGGAGACCGGCTGGCCCCCGCCGGAGTTGTTCGTGACCGTGAGCATGCAGAGCGGCACCTGGCCGGGCTGGGCATCCTTGAGCAGCCTTTCCAGCCGGTTCAGGTCCATGTTCCCCTTGAAGGGATGGCGGGTCTGCGGCTGCTTGCCCTCCGGAATGACGAGGTCCACCGCCTCCGCGCCCGCCGCTTCGATGTTGGCGCGCGTCGTGTCGAAGTGCGTGTTGTTCGGCACGACCTGTCCCTTGCCGCAGACGGTCGAGAAGAGGATGCGCTCGGCGGCGCGGCCCTGGTGCGTTGGAATGATGTGGGCGTAGCCGGTCAGGTCTTTGACCGCCGCTTCGAACCGGTAGAAGCTGGTCGAGCCCGCGTAGGCGTTGTCGCCGCGCATCATCGCGGCCCACTGCTCCGAGGACATCGCCGACGTCCCGCTGTCGGTCAGAAGATCGATGAGGATGTCCTTGGCCCGGATGTTGAACATGTTGTAGCGGGCCTGCTGAAGGACCGCCTGCCGCTCCTCCCGCGTCGTCATGCGGATCGGCTCGACGACCTTGATCTTGAACGGCTCGATGATGGTTCTGAACATAGAGCTAGTATACCGCTGGGCGCCGGTTGGCGTCATGCACCAATACGGATGAAACAGGTCTGATCTTCGACGATGGCGGTCGGATAGTCCTCATCCTCGACCACGTACGGGACGCCCTGGCGCTCGCACCAGTCGGTGATCCAGGTGATCTCTTCCACCGACGTGGTGACGAGGGCGGGGCGCGCTACCTTCGCCATGCAGCCGGCGGCGAGGGCGAGGACGGCCTGGCGCTCGACGGCGAATGCGGTGGGGTCGAACCTCACGGGATCGGCCCGTCCGGAGGAGAGCGCGCCGAGCTCCGGGAAGCATTCCGGGTCATTCAACACGCTGACGATCCACAGGTGGTCGAAGGGGCCATCGGCCCCCCGCGCGTCCTTGGCCTGGAACTCGAAGGGCAGCCCTGCGCAAGCGCGATTGAGCACGGCCACCTCATCGGCGCGCAGGTTGTAGGCCGCCACCGTCCGGTGCAGTTCGGCAGTTTCCATCACGAGCGGGGGCAGTTCGGCGACGCCGGCGCCCACGTACAGGCTCCGGCCGCCTGGACGGAGCCGGTCGCGAAGGATGGCGGCCAGTTTGATCCCGAGTTCCTGACACGGCCCCCGCCGTTCCTCCCAGAACGCGTCGCCGCCCTCGTCACAGTAGATGGCCCCGAGCGCATGATAGTCCAGGGAGTCAAAGATCCGATCAATGTGTTGAAGGGTCTGCGGTTGGAGGACCATACCAAAGGGGCTGCTCAGCGAGCCTCCTGATGATGATTCAGGCGGTTCCGAGCCTGGTCAATTGCGTCAAGCTTGGTCATCGCGAGGAATGTTTTACCCGAACGATTGACTCGTCGTCCGCTGCAGCCTAGGATGCGCGGAGCACGCGAAGGAGGAGTCCATGAAGATCACGGGAACGGTTCGTGTCATCGGCATCTTGACGGCGCTTGTTTTTGCCTGCCAGACCGGCGTGACCATGGCGGCTGACAAGACCAAGAAGACCCGGAAGAGCAAGCCGGCGGTGGCTGTGACGAAGGCGAGCGGAGGGATCCAGAGCACGAAGGCCAAGGCGGCGGAATCACCAGGTTTGACGAAGGGCGCCAACTGCAACCAGCAGGGGCCCAAGGTCAAAAAGGTCGTTCCGGACGAAGGCAAGACCGGTGAGAAAGTGACGATTACAGGGGATCGCTTCGGCAAGCCGGGATGCGTCAGCATGGTGTCTTTTGGCCCGGGTAGTCCTGCGAAGTTCACCCACGTGGACGACAAGACCCTTACGGCTGTTGTCCCTGACGGCAAAAAAGGGCTCGAGATCCTGACCGTCACCGGCGCAGTCGGCGAGGATTCCAAGCCCTTCCTGCGGAAGTAACTGCTCTCGAACGCGCACCGCACCGCCCTGTGGCGGTTAGCGTGGGGGCGCCTTCCGCCTATCGCTGACTCGTCTCGCGGCTCTCCTCAATTTTACGCATCTCATGACGGCGATCTAACCACCAGGCCACGACAGGGAGCAAGACATAGGATCCAGGAAGCGCCAGGACCATTAAGTACGGACTCACTGTAGAAAGCCTTCGAAGGTACGCGAGCAAGTGCTTCCGGTCCTCAGCAGTCCACCGCTGCCCGTTCCGTGCCTTCATTAATAACGACATCATGCCTTCGGTCGAGGTAATCGTGGTTCGAATACGCTGACGTTCACGCACCAACGCCCCCAGGAAGCGGACGGCGAGCCCCTCGCGGACCCGCTTGATATGTTCCCTAAGACGACGCTTCACGCGGGACCTCCCACCGCTGCTCCTTCCGCTTCTCCCGGCTTCCCCCTTTCCTGCCGTCGGGGGGCCTGTCCTCTTTAACAAGGCAGCGCGCTGCTGGCAAGGCTAGGCCACGCGGCGGGACCTGTCAAGCGGGGCCGCGGTCAACCGAGGGCATGCGGGCGGAGAACAGATGGTGCCGAAGCCGGGATTTGAACCCGGACGGGGTCACCCCCGCTAGACCCTGAATCTAGTGCGTCTGCCAGTTCCGCCACTTCGGCGCCGCGCGGAGAGTGGGATTATCAGCAATTTCCAGGCAGGCGTCAAGCACTGTCTCGGCTGGTATTTTTACCCATGTGATGCTAGAGTCCTTGGGTGTCCGGGACTGGTCGATGAGGCTCACCGTTCCGCCCTATCGGTTGGGGGAGGCGCTGGTCCCAGCCGCCTGGGGTTGGGCGCTGCTGGTGGTCTCCGTTACGTTTTGGAAAATCTGGGAGATCCCGGCCCGCCTGCCGGACATCAACGAGGTCGCCACCACCCACCTCTTCTTCTTCTTCCCCGTGTCCCTGGCTTTGTTTTTTCTGCTGAGCTGGATCCGCCAGTATTATGACGATGAGCAGGCGCATCCGGGCCCGCGTCCCTTCGTTCGCTGGCGCGCCACGGTGGGCATCTGGATGCTGGCCCTGCTGCACCCGGTCTCCTGCGCCCTCTACCCTGCGGTTTTCAATCTTGACGACCGGACCGTTGACGAAATCAGCCTGGCGGTGGGCACGATGCGCGTGGGGATGTCGCGTGCCGAGGTGGAGCAGCGGATCATCGAGCTGAATGCGTCGCTCCCCGTCTCCATGCAGACGGACCGGGAGCAACATCGGAGGCGGCAGGAAGCAGTGGCGCGGTATCTTTCGGAGAAGGACCCGGTCGTGCGGCGACGGCTCTGGCCGGACCTTTCCCGGGCGACCCTCGTCTTTATCCCTTGGGGGGCGAAGCCGGGAGAGGAGCCGGAGCCGACCGCCCGTGAGCAGATTTTTCTCCGCCGGACGCGGGCGTCCAGCGATATCGGCGTGGATAAGATCCGAGTCCGCTACACGCCCGCCTTCACCGTGGACGAGATCACCTATTCGTCGAACCGCCAGCTCACCATGGAGCGCGAACCCTGCACGGTCCACCTCAAGGTGCCGGTGCCTCCCGCGGTTTCGTTTCCGTATCCCTGTCCGCGGTAGGGGAGGTTCGCGAACCGCCCATGGCGGATGGTGGTCCTAAACGTGCTGGAAGGGCCGCCCGAATTGGATCGCGAGTTGACGAACCTGGAGGTAATGTATGACTGATGACTTGCTTTACGTGCTGTTGGGCATTGCAGCCGGAATGCTGAGCGGCCTGATCGGCATAGGGGGAGGGGTGATTATCGTCCCTGTGTTGATCTTTTTGTTCGGCTTTTCACAACATCAAGCTCAGGGCACGACTTTAGCGTTGCTGGTGCCCCCGATAGGACTGCCTGCTGCATGGGCCTACTTCAAGCATGGGTATGTGAACTTCGAGGTCGCCATGCTTGTGTGCGTCGGTTTCTTTCTTGGCGGATTCATAGGCGCCAAACTTGCCACCGGAGTGTCAAGCGTGGTCTTGGAACGGGTGTTCGGGATCGCCATGCTCGTGGTAGGGCTCAAGATGCTGTTTGCGAGATGACGAACTTTACGGGAAGGAGAACCGACTATGGCGGCCAGGAAATGCGCGCATCCCGCTTGTTCATGCCAGACGTCGGAAGACAAGATGTACTGCAGCGCCAAGTGTGCCTCGCATGTCGCCGGCCAGGGTGCCAAGTGCCCCTGCGCGCATCTGGCGTGCAAGGGACGATAAGGCCCTGATCCCGTTAGACCTCGTAGGCGGACTCCGGCTCCGGCACGATCACCTCGACTCTGGGGTGCTCGGCCTGGATCGCGGCGGCGAGCGACAGCGATTGTTTCTCCTCGCCATGCACGACGAACACCTTGGCGGGAGCCGGATTGATCGCGCGGACGTAGGCCAACAGATCGTTGCGGTCGGCGTGGGCGGACAGGCCGTTGAACCGTACCACCTGGGCCCGCCGTGGAGTGGGCACGCCGAAGATCGGCACGGTCTCCCATTCTTCCACCAGCTTTCGGCCCAGCGTGTGCTCCGCCTGAAAGCCCACGATCGCGATGACGTTCGCCTCGTCCTGGATGGCGTGCTTGAGGTGGTGCAGGATGCGGCCTCCTTCGCACATGCCGGACGCCGCGATGATCACGCACGGTCCCTTCATGCTGTTGAGCCGCTGGCTCTCCTGGACGGAGGCGACATAGTGGATATAGCGTGCGACGAACGGATCGTCTCCGGACGCGAACGTCCGGTACGTCTCCTCGTCGAAGCATTCCGGATGTTTCCGGAAGATCTCCGTGGCCTTGGAGGCGAGCGGAGAGTCGATATAGATCGGCAGCGGCTCGATGCGCCCCTCTTTGACCAGTTCCTTGATCCGCATCACTAAGTCCTGCGTCCGGCCAACGGCGAAGGCCGGCACGATGATCTTGCTCTGGTGTGTGCGCGCGTGAGCGACCAACTCCTCCGCCTTTTGCCGCATGGCCGCATTGTCCTCTTCGTGGACGCGGTCCCCGTAGGTGGACTCGATGATCAGCACGTCGCAGGGGGGAGGGCTCTCGGGGGCCCGCAGGATCGGCATGTACTTGCGGCCTAGGTCGCCGGAGAAGAGGAGGGTCGTCGTGCTTCCGCGCGCCGTGACGGTGAGCCGGATCGCCGCCGATCCCAGGATGTGGCCTGCGTCGTGAAACGTGGCCTTCACGTGTGGACGGACGGTGAAGGGATCGTCATAGCGCGCGCTCTCGAACCGCCGAAGAATCGTATGCACGTCGTCCGTGTCGTAATAGGGGCGGCGGCACTGCTTCCCCTTGCGGCTCTCCTTCCGATTCACGTACTCGCAGTCGCTCTCCTGGATGTGGGCGGAATCCTCCAGCATCACCTCTGCAAGATCGGCGGTCGCCCGCGTCGCGAACACTTTGCCGCGGAACGCCCGCTGGGCCAGCACGGGGAGCACGCCCGAATGGTCGAGGTGCGCGTGCGAGAGGAGAACCGCCTCGACCGTCTTCGGATCGAAGCCGAGGTCGCGGTTACGGGCGTCCGACTCCTGGCGGCGGCCCTGGAACATGCCGCAGTCGAGGAGGAGGCGCGCCCCGCCTGCCTCGATCAGGTGCCGGCTACCGGTGACCGAGCGAGCCGCGCCATGGAACGAAATCTTCATGCCCGTGGTGGCGGAGGGTGATGGGCCGAGATGATGTCCCAGGCTTCTCGGCCCGTCTCCGCGTAGCGAAAGAGCTGGAGGTCCTGCTTGCTGATGAGACCCTCGTCCGCGAGCATGGACCAATTGATGAGCCGCTCCCAGTGGGCGCGGCCCACGAGTACTACGATCAAGCCGGTCACCTTGCCGGTCTGCACGAGCGTGAGGGCTTCGAACAATTCATCGAGCGTGCCGAACCCGCCGGGGAAGGCCACCAACGCCTTGGCGCGAAGCAGGAAGTGCATCTTTCTCAGCGCGAAGTACCGGAACTGGAAACACAGGGACGGTGTGATATAGGGATTGGGCCGCTGTTCGTGGGGAAGCATGATGTTGAAGCCGATGGACTTGGCCCCGACGTCGGCGGCGCCGCGATTCGCCGCCTCCATGATGCCCGGCCCTCCCCCCGTTACGATCACATGCTCGCAATGACTATCAACCTGGCAGGTCGACGAGACGAGGCGCCCGAACTCGCGGGCCTGGTCGTAGTAGGGCGACAGGGCAAGCTGGCGCCGCGCGACCTCGACCGCGCGCCGCCTCTCGGGGTCATCCAGCTTCTGAGTAAATGCGGCTTCCGCTTGCGCCAGGCGCTTACGGGCCTCAGCCGGTTCAATGAGCCGCGCGCTGCCGAAGACCACGATGGTGGAGCGGATGCCCTCTTCATGCTGGATGAGTTCCGGCTTGAGCAGTTCGAGCTGCAGGCGGACCGCTCGGAGTTCGTCGCGATTCAGGAAGTCGGTGTCCTGGTCGGCGCGACGATAGGAAGGGGATTGAAGAATTCTCTCCATGAGCTCGTCTCTGTCGGGATGACGCCCGCTCACGGGCGGCATTATAGCCTGAATCATTCAGGAATACCTACCACTGTTCGTCCCAAATTGAAGGTAGTCGAAGGCGAGTCGTAATGAGAGCCACGAACGGAGATCCATTCCATGCGAAACAACGTTATGATAAGCAGGCGCGCAGTGATGGTGGGGCTGGTCGGGTCCTTGCTGATAAGTCTTCCGACGTTTACTGCTGACGTCCAGAGCCAGGCCCCGGCCATGCCGACGGAGCAACGGATCGAGATCGTCATCTTCCTTCCGTTGCGACCTGCATCCCAAGATGAAAGGAGAAATGTACGTGATGGGGGTCCCAGCGACCTGACGGTGCTCGGGGCGAGAAAGGAGCGCACATGCGCTTGAAAGGGACACGCGTAGTCGTTGTTCTGTCATGGAACATCGTCGATCTTGCGGGGTGCCGATTCGGTCTGCCTCCGGACATGCCGGACATAGGCAGAACGCAGCTCGCGAATGGGGCGGTGGTGCAGGCGGATCAGCGGACGCTCACGGAGATCCTCGACACCTTCAGCCGGGCCGACGAAGCCCTGCGCAAGCAAGACCTGGATACGCTGATGACGATCTACTCGCAGAGCTACAAGTACCATGGCTACGACAAGGATCGCCTGCGACTGGTCTGGAAAGACCTGTTTCTCCTGCACACGCAGTTCTCGGCTACGCACGTGTTTTCAAAGATTGTGGTGAACGCTAGGGCGACTCCCCCGACCGCCGAGATCACGTGCGCAGGCAGCCTCTGGGCGCTCTCCAAGCTGACGGGACGGCGGGTCAACATCGACAGTTGGTTCGGGGAGGTGCACCACCTGATTTATGAGGACGGTGCCTGGCGCATCGGGGCCATGCGGGGGAGGCTCCGGAGCCGGGGCGATACTTCCTGTCAGCCCATCCGTTCTTCTGAGAAATCGAAGCCTGCGCGGAACAGATGATCCGAAACGGTCCAAAACGGTAGCCGCAGACCGACCAACTACCGGGATTCTGCTACAATCCGATCCATGCGGCGCACGAAGATTGTCTGCACGATCGGGCCGGCCTCGGAATCTTTGGAGACGCTCCAGAAGCTGATCGCTGCGGGCCTCGACGTCGCCCGGCTGAACTTCTCACATGGGACGCACCAGGAACATGCCCGGGCGATCACGGCCATCCGCGAAGCGGAGGCCGGCGCCGGACGCCCCATCGCCATCCTTCAGGACCTGCAAGGGCCTCGGATTCGCATCGGGAATCTCCCCGCTCCCATTTCCGTCCAATCGGGGCAGACGATCACCCTGACCACCGCCACCGAAGCCGGCGGCGGCGCGATCCCGGTCACGTATAGCTATCTGCCCGCCGATGTGAAACCAGGCGACCGCATCCTGATCGACGACGGCCTGCTTGAACTTGCCGTCGAAGAGTCGAGCAAACAGTCGATCCGCTGCCGAGTAGTCGCCGGTGGGACGATCCGGGCGCACAAAGGCATGAACCTGCCTGGGGTCTCCGTCTCAGCCCCTGCCTTCGGCGAGAAAGACCGGGAGGATCTGGCCTTCGGCCTTTCGCATGGCGTGGAGTATGTGGGGCTCTCCTTCGTGAGAGGCCCCGAGGACGTGACAAAGGCACGGGAGTGGATGGAGAAATACGGGGCCGAGGCCGCCATCATCGCCAAGATTGAGCGCCCGGAGGCCGTCGAGAGGCTGGACGAGATCGTGGCGGTCTCCGACGGGGTCATGATCGCGCGCGGGGACCTCGCGTTGGAGACGAGCCCGGAGGCGGTGCCGCTGATCCAGAAGCGCATCATCCGTTCTTGCAACCAGACCCGCACGCTGGTGGTCACGGCGACCCAGATGCTGGAATCCATGACGGCCAGCCCCCGTCCGACGCGCGCCGAGGCGTCCGACGTCGCCAATGCCGTCTTGGATGGAACCGACGCG
>VBOO01000203.1 GCA_005877505.1 Nitrospirota bacterium | reverse complement strand
GGTGTCTGTCTCCATTACCCCGCCCTTTATCGAGAGGTCGAGCAAGATTCCTTCTCCCTTGACGCGTTCGTTGTAAAAGGTCACGGGGAGCCGCACGGGAATCCGGTCATATCGCCGAGCATCAGCAGGCTCTTTCACATAGCGGTATCCCCACTCAAGACCGAGAAACCGCTGCCCGCAAAGCTGGCAGCGAAAGGGGTAGACGAAAAAGAGGCTCAAACAGACCTCGAGCACGCCCTTGCGGCGAGCCCGTCGAACAAATTGCTTCCGACACGCAGAGCAACGGGGAGGCGCCATCGTCATCCCCCAGGACAGTTGGGTCAGAGCACGCCCAATGGGATCAATCTCGAAACGAATCGGCTAAGGCTAGGCTAACCGTCTGGACCTGTCAAGGATGGCGTCGGTCAACCCTGTGCCATAACCTTCGTGCGCTGCTATCCAGGCAGCGACATCAAGGATTATGCCGGCACCGTTCAGAAATGGAGCCGGCCTCCTCTGCGTCAGCGCTTCGGCGGGGGCGCGGCGGGTGGCTCGGCGCGCTTGATCCAGCGAAAGACGCCGTAGGCGAAGGTGAGCCAGAAGGTGGCGAAGAAGATGCCGAGAAACATTGTCCCGATGAGTTCCTTCATCTGATCTTCGCTCGGCTCCGCCACGCCACCCAGCTTCAGCCTGATCATCTGCACCGCAGGCCAGCTCAGACTCTCCAGCCCCAGAAACAGGCACGCCCACGCCCAGATGTGCTTGGGCGTCGTACCCAGCCACACCAGCAGCGCGGTGAAGCCGAGCCCAGCCAGCACGGCCAAGGACAACGGGATCGGGTTCCACACCATCGTGAACCCGAGCGTGACCACGACGCCCGCCGCGACGGCATTGAGTTTGAGAGTCCAGTCACTCATGGGTGAAGACGTTATTCGTTAAACGTTATACGTTAATCGTGAAAGAGGGCAAGCAAGAGGGTCCCCAACTACTGCCGTTTAACGTATAACGATTAACGCTGCACGTGGCTGGAAAATGGTGCCGAAGGCGGGATTTGAACCCGCACGGGTTTCCCCACACGCCCCTCAAACGTGCGTGTCTGCCATTCCACCACTTCGGCACTGTACCCCGTATCATTCATAAACACCTACTGCGGCTGCCGATCCTCTCGTCCGGCGCGGCTTTTCTCGCTCGGTCTCCTCATCGTACCGATGACCCGTTGCATCTGGGAGAGCAACGGGTGCCCCGTACGCCTGCGTCGCCCTCACTTGCGAGAAGCCACGGCGGCCTTCGGTCTCGACCGCCTCGCTACGGCGTTCATGAATAATCCGGGCTAGCCGCAATTATATAAGGTGACGAGGGAGGAGGTCTAGCCTGGATTATTCAGGAATGGCAGGATTGACACCCATCGGTATCGCTCGTAGAATCCACTTCGATCATGCACCCACGCATTGCGGCATTCTTCGACCTTGATAATACGATCGTGCCCGGCCTCGCCATCGAGCTTCCCTATTTCCGGCTGCTCTGGCGCCGGGGGCTGGCGGGACCCAAGGACCTCCTGCGCAGCGTCGGGGTGCTGCTTCGGGAGAGCCCGCCGTTCACCCTCGACCCGCTCCGACGCTATAAGGCCTATCTCACGGGCAAACCGATCGACGCCATCGAAGCTTCGGCCCTGGAATTCTTCTGGGAGCACGTCTGCCCGCGGATCTCGGAGCAGGCGCGCCGTGTGATCAAGGAGCATCACGCGCAGGGGCACCGGCTGGTGTTGCTGACGGGTTGCCCTGATTTCCTCGTGGGCCCGTTGGCCACATATCTAAAGATGGATCATATCCTCGCTGGAAGGCTGGAGCGCGCGGACACGGTCTTCACCGGTCGCATGGTCCAGCCCTATCCCTACCGCGAGGGCAAGCGGCTGGTGGCCGAGCGGCTCGCCTCCGAGGAGGAGTTCGACCTGGGCGCCAGCTTCATGTACGGCGACAGTCCTGGCGACCTGCCGGCGCTGGAAACGGTCGGACATCCACGCGTCGTCAATCCGATCCGCGGCATGGCCCGGATCGCGCGCCGGCGTGGCTGGCCCATCCTGCATTGGACCTGATCCCCTCTCCATGCGGATAACCGAAATCTTCTTCAGCATCCAAGGCGAATCCTCTTATGCAGGGCGCCCGTGCGTCTTCGTCCGGCTCACGGGCTGCCCGCTGCGCTGCACGTGGTGCGACACCGCCTACGCCTTTCACGGCGGCACCGAGCGCAGCCTCGAGAGCATCCTCGCCGAAGTCGAGCGCCACGAGTGCCGGCTGGTCGAGATCACCGGAGGCGAGCCGCTGGCGCAAAGCGAGGTCCATGAGCTCATCTCCGCGCTGGCCGATCGCGGGTACACGGTGCTGATCGAGACAAGCGGCGCGCTCGACATTGCGCCGGTGGACCCACGGGCCGTTCTCATCATGGACCTCAAATGCCCCGGCAGCGGGATGGAAGACCGGAACCTCTGGGCCAACCTCCCGAAGCTCAAGGCGACGGATGAGGTCAAATTCGTCATCAAGGACCGCGGGGACTACGAATGGGCCGTCGCGAAGATCCGCGAGCACGCATTGACAGACAGGCACACGGTCCTGCTCAGTCCCGTCTTTGGTGAACTGGACCCGCGGACGCTCGCCGAATGGGTGCTGGCCGACCGGCTGCCCGTCCGCCTCCAATTGCAATTGCACAAGCTCATCTGGGATCCCGAGATGCGCGGAGTCTGAAGAAGCCCCGCCAAGAGCACGATGGACATCAGGGTTCGCACTGGGCAAGCGGAGGAGGAAGCGGCTGACGCCGTCGTCGTGATGCACTGTGAGGGCGAGCCGCGCCTAACGGGAGAGGCGTCGGCGCTCGATACAAGGCTCAAGGGGAGGCTGGCCGCCCTGCTTAAAAGCGGCGAGTTCACAGGCAAGCTGAATCAGGTCTCCATCGTGCACGTCGCGCCAGGCGAGCCCGTGCGCGCCAAGCGGGTGGTGCTGGTCGGGCTCGGCAAGCCCAAGGAGGTCTCGCTGGAGAAGCTCCGCCAGGCCACAGCCACGGCCGCCAAGGCGGTCCGCAACGCCGGGGCCGAATCGTTTGCCGTGTCCGTGCAGGACCCCGCCCAGTTCCTGACTGCGCTGCCTTCCACCAGCCGGGTCCGCGAAGCCGCCCAGGCCCTCGTCGAAAGCGCGATCCTGGGCCTCTACCAGTTCACGGTCTATCACACCGAACGGAAGGAGGAGACCAAGACCATCCGGCGCATGACCGTGCTGGTGAACGATCCGCCTGCGCTGGCCCAGGCGCAGCAAGGGGCACGGCAGGGGGAGGTCGTCGGAGAAGCCGCCACATACGTGCGCGACCTCTGCAACCACCCGGCGAACGTCGTTACGCCGACCTACATGGCGAACGAGGCGAAAAAAGTGGCGAGGGAAAAGAACGTGCGCTGTACGGTCCTCGACCGGCCGCAGATGGAGCGCCTCGGGATGGGCGCTATCCTGGGCGTCG
>VBOO01000202.1 GCA_005877505.1 Nitrospirota bacterium | reverse complement strand
CTGGCGTGTGCGGGAAGCAGGGACGGGGGAGCCCGAGCCCTCGTGCGGTCTAAAGGCGCCGGTCAGGAATTGAATACCCGCACGAGGATGCCCGTTCGCGTGGTGGAGTTGGTCTTCTCCATGATGTGCTTGATGTGCTCTTTGACCGTCTGTTCGCTAATCTTGAGCGCGTTCCCGATTTCCTTGTTGGTATGCCCCTTGGCCAGATTGCTGACGACCCCATGCTCGCGGGTGGTGAGACGGAACAGCTCACGCGCCTGCTCGGGGGCGCGCGCCTTGCGCGGGGACACCTCCTCCAGGAGGATGAGGATCCGCGCCTGCTGGAGGCCCCCCCGATCGGGCAGCCCAAAGGCCCGCAGGAGCACGGGCGGCTCTGAACCGCTCACAAGACGCCTGAGCTGCACCTGTTCCCAGTCCTTCCCATTGGTCCTGACCTGAAGCTCCGCGATGACTTCGGCGCACAGTTCGGTGATCACCCTCGGGAGCACGCCCGTGGCCGTCTTCCCGTTCTGGGCCTGCATGATCTTCCTGCTCAGCTCCCAGGCCCGCGGGTTCACGTGCATCAATTGCAGCGAGACCGAGAGCAGCAGGATTCCCGGGCCCACACGCTGCCCGACTAGGGTCTCAACCACATCAGAAGAAACAGGGAGCTCTTCGGCCGCCAGACTCGTCTCAGTCGTCGTTTCCATTGGGCCTCCTCTGCAAGGAATAAATCTTAGGACAAATGGGTAATACCACGGAATGAGGATAGCCCAGACTTCTAGGGGAGTCAATCCCCCTCTTTCGTATGGGTACGCCTACTTAATAGGGCTTGCGTCTCTCCTCCAGTTTTAATACTGTCCCTCGCACGCCAGGATCCACATTCTAAATTACAAGGAACCGTATGTAGATCCACCAAGCGCGGAGGGTAATTGTCAATGACGAACAATATCAAATAGTTGGAAAGAAAAAACGTGGCCTCCATGTCACCTGTGGATGGCACTGCCACACCTGAGAGAGCGTGCCCAGGGCTTTCCTAGACTTCAGAAGCATGGAGAGGGGCCTGTGGAACGTTCATATTGATTGACTACTGAGGGGAGCGTTCGAGAACCGAATCTTGGAGGCGCGCATGAGACAGACACGCTCCTACCGTTGGAATCTGGTCGTTTTGGCGATAATCGGGGTAGCGATTTGCGCTGTACCGGACAGCGCGCATGCCACCATCGGTCAAGCCCGAGCGGTGCAGGTTGCTCTCGTGGGCGCACCGACCCCGCCAACGACAATACTCGCCGACACAGGGCCTCTCGGGGGGCCCATGGGGGCGTTTTTTCCGCAACTCGACACACGTGAAGCGTCTCTCCTCCAAGGGATCATCCCCTCCCTGCTCACCGGCGATCTCCTGCACGCCACCACGATCGGGTGGGAAGATCAGGTCGCGTCGGAAGCCTCGATCAGACACCTGGTCCTCTCGATCGCGGGCACCACGATCACCGCTGATTTTGTGATGGCACGGGCCAAGGCCGCAGCCGGAACTGCTGCCACCGGCAACTCTGACGTGGTCGGATTGTTCGTGAACGGACTGCCCATCATGGCCACCGGGCAGCCCAACCAGCGGATTGATTTCCAGGGTGGCTATCTGCTTATCAACGAGCTGCAAAGCTCTCCAGACAAAGCCGCCGTGAATGCGCTCCATATCGTCATCACTGGCGTGGCCGATGTGGTGATCGCATCAGCGATCGCGAGTCAGTAGAGGAGCCGCACGCAATTTCCATGTGCATGCTGAAAGAATCACGGGTCTCCCGCGGAATCGGCTTCATCCTGGCCCCGCTCCTGCTGGTTCTCGCCGGAGGGCTGTTCGACCTCGCCAGGGCCCAGCAGGACCAGCCGCAGATCGCGTGTGATTTCTTGACCGGGGCGGGAATGGTCAACGCGACAGGAGACGGCGGGATGGTGAGTTTTGGTCTCGCGAGCGGGGTCAAGCAAGGCGCGTTTTGGGGCCATCTCACTTACCTGGACGAAGGCGTCAAGCTGAAGGTGGAAAGCACGCGTATCACGAAGTACCTCGCGACGGGCCCCGCCACGCGTGTCATCGAGGGCACGGCCATAACCAATCTCTATGGGGACCGCCTCTATCGCGTGACCGTCACCGACAACGGAGAGCCGGGTCGTACCGATACGTTCCAGATTGAACTCGACAACGGATATTTCAAGCAAGGCACTCTGTTGAGTGGCGATGTCGCGCTCTATAGGGGTAACCACAGCAGCACACCGCCACCCGGCTTCACGTGTGGAGCGCAATGAGCTGGCGAACTCAGACACCCTCTGTCAGGTTTGCTTATACGGCCGCCCTGTTCGTGATCTGTTGTAGCTGGGTCTCGATATCGCCGCCTCAGGCTTCTGCACAACTAGCGCCTCAGACTTTAGCGCCTCAGACAGACAGCCTGGTGGTGACCATCACGTCCCCGGATTCCGGATCCACCGTCGCCGGGACGATCCCCGTTCGGACGTCGAACGCCCATTTTAAAAAATTCGCTGTGGTGGGAGTGCAGATCAAGCTGGACGGGGTCAACCTGGGGGCGGAGGTCACAGCCTCGCCCTGGACTGTCTCCTGGGACACCACCTTAGTGGCGAACGGAAATCACACCCTCATCGCGGTGGCCCGCGATGAGGCAGGGAACACGACCACCTCCGCGCCAGTCACCGTGACCGTATCCAACGCGCCGAAGGTGACCATCGCGTCCCCGCCTTCCCTGTCCCCCCCCGTCGCCGTGCTCGGCACGATCACCGTCAGCGCCACCGTCTCAGACACCGCGCACGTCTCCAACGTCCAGTTCCAGCTCGACGGCGTCCCTCTCGGCCAGCCAGTCACCACCGCGCCATATTCGATCTCATGGGACACCACCACCGCGAGCAATAGCCCGCCGCCCCATACCTTGACCGCCATCGTCCGCGGTGACGGTAGCCCGACCACTTCTACCTCTGCGCCGGTCATGGTGACCGTGTTCAACGCGGCGCCCTCGCCCACGATTGCAAGCTTCAACCCCACGAATGGGCCAGTGGGGAGCAGCGTGACGATCACCGGCACGGCCTTCACCGGGGCCACGGCGGTCACCTTCAACGGGACGAGCGCCGTGAGCTTCACGGTGACCTCGGCCACCTCGATCTCGGCCACGGTGCCGAGCGGGGCCACGACGGGGCCGCTCAGCGTGACCACGCCCGGGGGCACGGCCAGCAGCGCCCCCGGCGCCTTCACGGTGACCAGCGCATTGAGCCCACCCACGCTCACGAGCTTCACTCCCACGAATGGGCCAGTGGGGACCATCGTGACGATCACCGGCACGAACTTCACCGGGGCCACAGCGGTGACGTTCACCATGCCGATCGGCGTGATCTTCTCGAACTTCACGGTGACCTCGGCCACGGCCATTCAGGCGACGGTGCCGAGCGGGGCCACGACGGGGCCGCTCAGCGTGACCACGCCCGGCGGCACGGCCACCAGTTTCAACGCGTTCACGGTGACCAGCGGATTGAGCCCGCCCACGGTGACGATCAACCAAGCCGCGGGCCAGGGCGATCCGACCAGTGCCGCCCCCATCACCTTCACGGCCGTCTTCAGCGAGCCGGTGAGCGGCTTCACCGGGAGCGGCGTGACGATCAGCGGCACCGCGGGCGGCACCAAGACGGTCACGGTGAGCGGGGGCCCGAGCACCTACACCGTGGCGGTGAGCGGCAT
>VBOO01000201.1 GCA_005877505.1 Nitrospirota bacterium | reverse complement strand
GTCTTTCCAGCGCCCCCCACCTTACGAATCAGGGTAAACGCATGAACATCATTCTTTCTCAAAATTTCTAGCAAACTTTCATCCATATAATCATGGGCCACGATCAACAGCATTTTCATACTCGTATCCGTGCCTCCTTGTTACTCGACCTTACGGCTGGTGCAAGGGCTGAAGCGCCTGAGGACTAGTCACAAGCAGGACTAGGCTGAAGAGGAACGCCACCAGCAGCATGAGGCCGACGATGAGCCACCAGGATCGCCTCGCCGACTCATTGGAGTCTGACGCGAATACGTCACGATGCATGAGCAGGAGCAGATCCAGATATTGCGGTGGTCGTCGCGTGGAGTTCATGGTCGCTGCGTCTTTCGTTTGGCAACCCCTACAAAGTAGCTTGCTCCCACTTTCCTATCTCGAGACTCTCCCTTGAACGTCTTGTTGCTTGGTGGACGCGGCCCAGGGCAATCAAGTGAAAAATGATGAGCACAGGAACAAAGAATGTTGGAATCAGACTCAACGGGAACTTGCCCATCACCTCCGTCGTGATGGCTCCGGCCAAGATACCCAACGGGCTGGCCGATGCAAGAATGCCCAGGCTGACCGCCATCACCAGATCGAGCATCCCCAGCACATTCCACAAAACGAAGACCCGTGTCGGAAAATTGTTCTTCGATGAGATCGCCCAGGCTACGAGCGGTGCAGTCGCTCCGATCGCGATGTCTCCCCATCCCGCGGGAAGGGCAAACACTCCCGGCAGGACGCCCTGACGATGAAGGAGCAGAAACACAACGCCGCCGACCCTCCACGTTTGAGCCAGGGTAAGGATGCGGAGGTCTGCGGCAAGGACGAATTGCCGGAACTCGGCCGACCTCAGATACCAGATCGCAAAGACGACCACGGGCAGAATCGCCGCCATTCCCAACGGGATCGGAGGACTGCGCTGGCTGTCAAACACGCCGAGCAGCGAACCGCCGAGAGCCAGTAGGAACCACAAAGCAAGAAATGCGAGTGAACCGCTCATGGTACTTCTCCCTTCCTCCGGGAACCCTACCCCAGTCGTCCACTGGCGCGGACAAGAGGCACCTCAACCAAATGTTCCGAGAGAAACCAGACCTGCATTTCGTTCGTGCGGATCACATCGCTCACCAGCAAGTCATTCGTCCCATCATCACCCGCTTCGACGGCTTGCCTGGCCATCGTTCGGGACTCAAGGAGAACGACCTCGTGCGCATGGAGTAGCCGAGACAGTTGCACGGGCACCTCCTGCCGGCCCCGCGGGAGCCGAGGAATCAGGGTCGTCTCCGCCACATCGTGCGCCATCGCAATGCTGACCCCACCCAGCATCTGGATACGCTCGGCGAGCGAATCCACGAGCTCGCTCTGCTCCTTGTAGTGCTTGTCGTAGAGCAGATGCAGTTGATAGAAGGTCGGGCCCGCGACCTGCCAGTGGTGCTTCTTATACATGTCGCGCAGCGTGATCGTGTCGGCGAGAAGTTGGTTGAGATTTTCCACACTCGCCTTGCAGACGGTCTCTGCCAACGCGATCGGCAGCTTCGCGATCCTTCCATACGGTTGGATCTCTCTCGCGTCCTGATCCACAAGCGGCCGCACGCGGTCGAGAATACCCTGATCTTTTACAGCATGACTTTCCATGGCGTTCCTCCTTTAAATTGTCCCATTCCTGTCTCTCTCCTTGACTTACGTGGTGACGAAGGTTCCCTCGCGGAGTTCTTGCAGCGTCTGCTCGATCTCCTCTTGCGTGTTCATCACGAACGGGCCATACCGCGCAATGGGCTCGTGCAGCGGTTTCCCGGACACCAGCAGAAAGCGAACCGGGTTCGCACCCGTGACCACCTTCACATAGTCGCCGTCGCCCAACACGACGAGCCTGGGGTGCGAAATCATGGCGCCGTCTTCTTTCTCATCCCCGGCAAATTTTGCCTCGCCTTCGAAGACATAGGCGAACGCCGTGTGCCCCCGGTGGATCGGCTGGATGAATGAGGCATGAGCGGGAACGAACACATCCAGGTAGGTGGGATTGGCGGCAATGCCGGTCACCGGACCGCTGACCTCATCGACTGTTCCAGTAATCACCCGAACCCTTATTCCGCTTTCTTTTTTGATCTGCGGGATCTCGCCTGACCGGATATCCTGGTAGCGCGGCTTGGTCATTTTGAGCTTTGCCGGCAGATTGACCCAGAGTTGGAAACCCGCAATCCCTTCCGGGCGCACCTGCGGCATCTCCTCATGCATGATGCCGCGCCCGGCCGTCATCCACTGCACGTCCCCCGCCCCGATGCGTCCGGAGTTGCCAAGGGTATCCTTGTGCTGCACCGCGCCCCGCAGCACGTACGTCACCGTTTCGATCCCGCGATGGGGATGCAGCGGGAACCCGGCCTCATAATCATGCGGATCGTTGGACTCAAAGTGATCGAGCAACAGGAATGGATCAAGATGGTCCAGCCTGCGCGTTCCAATACTTCGGTTGAGCCGGACTCCCGCGCCCTCGACGACAGGGTCCGGCTCGATGATCGTTTCGATTTGTCGATGCGCCGACTTCATGGCAAGCTCCTTTCACCTGGCCAGAAAAGGGGATCAGGCGTCAATCCGACCACGCATGCCGGTTCCATCCTCCTGTGTAAGACTGCCTTTCACTGAGACAACCGGTCCAAGGGCTGAAGCGCCTCCTGGGCTTCTGCTTCAGAGAGCACGCCATTGCTCATCAACTGCTGGACGAGCGTCTCAAAGCTCCGCGTGCCCCGGCGCCGTATTCCTCGGACTTGAAACAAGGGTGGGTAAAAAAGCACGTAATCAGGGGAGCGGAGGCGGACATTGATCGGCTGGCTTTCCTGGTAAGAGGGGAGCTCGGACAATCCCTCAGCGGGAATCATGAAGTACGGTTTGCCACCGATATTCCCATCTTGATTGGGGACCTCTAGACTCCCCAGGATGTCTTTTCCGGATAGATCCTGCACCTCGGAAAGCACGAGGAACAGCGTGCTTGCCACAAGAGGGTCTCCGGTCTGGTTTATGACTTTCACGGAGTAGACGTATTCGTTTGTGAATGTGTCATGCCCCTCGAACGTCACGACCGGCACCACGCCACCTGTCAAGTCTTCAAGTTGATCCACATCGACAGCCAAAGCCTGAGGATTTGCCACAAGCGGGACTAGGCTAAAGAAGAACGCCACCAGTAGCATGAGGCCGACGATGCGCCACCTGGATCGTCGCGCTGGATTCATGGTCCGTGCTCCTGCCGGATTCTTCACCATCATG
>VBOO01000200.1 GCA_005877505.1 Nitrospirota bacterium | reverse complement strand
CCTGCCGACTATCCTGTCGGGTACGTCGAGCGCGGATACGCCTCCTGGTACGGTCCTGGGTTCCACGGGAATCGGACCGCCAGTGGCGAGGTGTATGACCGCCATCAGTTCACCGCAGCCCACCGGACTCTCCCGTTCGGCACCGTGGTGCAGGTGCGATCACTGACCAATGAGCGTCGGGTTACAGTGCGCATTAACGACCGTGGTCCCTTTGTCAGGGGACGAATCATTGATCTGTCGTGGGCAGCGGCGCAAGCCCTGGCGATGGCTGGGCCAGGGACCGACCAGGTCGAACTACGGGTCGTTGGGTACCAAGGGCGCCCCGGCGCATTGGGCTCTTTCAGGGTCCAAGTCGCCTCGTTTGTCGAGCAGGCCACTGCCCAGGCGCTGGCGCAGAGGCTCAAAGGAACGTACCCTGACGTGCGCATCGTGACGGTTGAGCTTTCGTCGGGGCGGCGCTACAGGGTGCAAGTCGGACAATTTACCTCCGAGCGACAGGCCGGGCAGCTTGCCAGGCGGCTGGCGTCCCAGTTCGATGTGGAACCGTTCGTGATCCGAGATTGAAGTGGGGACAGATTTATTTTTCCTGATCACGCGGACAGACTGGCAGACCGTCAAAGGGCGCGTTCTGAGAATTGTTGAAAAATAAATCTGTCCCCAGGAGGAGCCGAAGATGGTTCGAACGTATGTGACGGCCCTGGTCGTTATGGTGTTTCTCCTCATTCTGCTCACTGTACACGGCCTCCCCCAGACCGAGGTAGATTGTTCCGCCCCTGTCGAAGCGGCCTGTCAAAGAGCATTCGCAGGGTGCCTCAATGCGTGTACTTCGGATGGCACAAAATGCCAACAGGCATGTTCTTATGCCCGCGGCTTGTGTCGGTAGATTGAGGAGAAATGAGGCGTCAGCGCTGCGACTCGAGTTGGTGGCCCATCCCCATCCAGGCTTGGAACCACTGGTAGTCGCTCTGGTAGGCAAACTCGGTGGGAAGGACGGCGGCGTCCTTCGGCGCCAGCAAGGCGTAGGACCGCGGCCATTGCTTCGTCCACCAGGATTTGAGGTCGTCGGGCTGGTACGGATGGCCGTCCGCATTCCGAACGCCCGCCGCCGTGACCACATCGCACACGATCGGCCAGGCCCGGTCCTTGCCCAGCCCCACCGAGCGCAAATGCTCCTTGAGCAGAAAGACCACCCACACCTCGGTGCTGTGTTTCTTGTTATGGCGGAAGTGGACGACCTGGCGGAACGGCGTGGAGTTCAGGCTCTTGATCACAGACGTATAGTCCGGCCCGCCGAGCCGCCCGGCGGCCCCGGCAATGCCCTCGAGCAGCGCCGAGAGATCCAGCTCCGGCGTTGCGGGACTGTCCTGCGGCTGTGGGTTCGGAGCGGGATGGGTCTCCGTCAGCATCTGCAGGAATGGACGCAGCTCGCGCAGGCGGTTCACGGCCTGTTTGAGAAGCCGTTCGGATTCGATCCAGTAGTCGGGATCGCTCTTCACCGTCCGCTCCTTGCCGGCAGGAGGCAGGATGGGGGGCACCCAATAGCGGATCAAGACGAAGAGGACATAATCGAGGTCGCCCTTGGCGCCGTGCACCTTCATGAGGGCTTCCATGCCGCCGGACTCCGGCGCCAGAAAACTCTCGCACTGGGCATCCACACCCAGCCGTTTGGCCGTCTGCCCCCACCAGGAAGTGAACTGCATCCATTGCGTCGGAGTAAGCATGGCGACCCCTTGCACACACGACAGACGCCGCCTGGCAGTCCCCGCACGGCGCTCAAGGCATCGTACTACTCCAAGAAACCGATTTCAATTCGCTCCCTACGTCTTTTTGCCGTCTCCGGGCGTCCATGCTATGATGCGCCCATAAAGGGGGGACAGATTTATTTTTCCTGATCACGCAGGCAGACTGGCAGACCGTCCAAAACAACTGAAAAATAAATCTGTCCCCAGTTCATGCGCATGGACGCATTGAGCCCGGAGCCTTCCTCCACCGTTGATCGCGAGCTCCTGGCGCGGGTCGCCAAAGGGGATCAGGAGGCCTTCGAGCGGCTCTACGAACAGACCAGTTCCCTGCTCTACACCCTCGTATCTCGGATCGTGGGGAAGCCGGGCGACGCAGCCGACCTCTTGCAGGAGGTGTACCTGGAAGCCTGGCGCAAGGCCTCGAACTACGACTCCGCTCGGGGCGCTCCGATGGCCTGGCTGGTGACGCTGGCGAGAAGCCGGGCCATCGATTGGGTCCGCGCCCTGGCTTCCCGCAGCAAGACCGCCTCCCTCGATGACACGCCCCCCACGCAACTCGTCGCCCAGGACCCGAATGCGCTGGACATCCGCGCGGCCAACGAGCGCCAGACCCTGGTACGGGCTTCCCTCGAGTCCCTCCCGCCGGTGCAGCGGCAAGTGATCGAGCTCGCCTTCTACGAGGGATTGACGCACACGGAGATTTCCGAGCGCTTGAATGTGCCCTTGGGAACAATCAAGACGAGAATCCGTCTGGCGATGGTAAAACTCCGGGACGGCCTGCAGCCCCTCTGGGAGGAGGAATTGCGGGTTCCCGACTAGGAGAACAGGTGGACCACGAGCAATTGGAAGAGAACCTGAGCCTGTACGCACTGGGCGCCCTCGACCCGGACTCGTCCAGCGAGATGGAGCAGCACCTTTCGGCCGGATGCCCCGAGTGCCGGATCCTGCTCCGACAATACCAGGCTACCGTGACAGAGCTCCCCTACGCGCTGCCGTCCCAGGCACCCCCGTCCGCGCTCAAGTCCAGAATCATGGCAGCGCTGTCCGGTCCCGCCGCCTCCACCGCCAGCCTGGGAGTGGACAAGCCAGCGTCCCCAGTGCCAATCCCGACTGCGCCACCGGATCTGGCTACTCCGCCCGCCTCCTCCTGGATCACGCTGAACCTGCCCGAGGAGTCGTTGCCGCAGCGCCCGCCGGGCCGCAAAGTATTAGGCGCGTGGCAGGAGCAGGTGAGGGCAGCGTCCCCTCCCTTGGCCGCCGCGCTTGGAGCTCTGCTGCTTGGCGTGGGAGGGTATGCCGCTTATCTGTACACTACGCTGGAAGCGGAACGAACGGCGACAGCCCTGGATAGAGCAGTGGCGGCAAAAGCGAAGCTGGAGATCGCCGATCTCAAACGCCAGTTAGAGGACAAGCAAGCCGCGCTCACCGGAGCAACAACCGAAACGAAACGGGCCGTCGAAGCTCTGGGGACCACGCACGAACTGCTCGCCCGGAA
>VBOO01000191.1 GCA_005877505.1 Nitrospirota bacterium | reverse complement strand
GAATCGAGCCAGACACGATGCTCCCGATCAGGTTGGTCAAGAGCCAGGGCACCCGGTGACGGACCGCCTGAAACACCGAGGAGTGCATGAGCACGTCCTCCTCCTCGATCTGCGTCCCGGACATCTTCAGCATGTCCTCGGTGGCCGCGTCATGGATGATGTCCACGACGTCGTCCACGGTGATGATCCCGACCAGCCTGCTCTCCTTGTCCACGACCGGGATCGCCAGCAGGTTGTAGCGCGCCACCAGCTTGGCCACCTCTTCCTGATCGGTGTCGGTGGTGACGCTGATGACCTCCCGCTTGATCATGGTCGCGAGACGGGTGTGCGGGGGTACTTGAAGCAATTGGCGCATCGAGAGGACACCCACAAGCTTCTCGCCCCTGTCGGTGACATACACATAGAACACGTTCCCGGTGTCCTTGGCCCCTTGAAGCTTGCGGATCGCCTCCTCCGCCGTCGTGTCCTCGGTCAAGGAAAAATACTCCGTCGTCATCATCGCGCCGGCAGATTTGGACTCGTATCGCAGGAGGTCCTTGACCTCCGCCGAGTCCTCCGGCTTCATCAGCTTGAGGATCTCCTGGGACCGCTCTTCCGGCAGGCAAGTGATGACGTACGCCTGGTCGTCGTCGGGCAGGTCCTTGAGCAGCATGGCGATGTCGGCGGCGGGCACATCCTGAAGGACGTCCCCGATGTCCCCTTCGTCCATCTCGCTCAGCACCGTCGCCTTGATGGTGTCCGGCTTGATCAGCTCGAAGATCGTTCGCTTCTCCTGCGCGGCATTCAAGTGGTGGAGCATCTTGGCGACGTCGGCCGGATGCATCTTGGAGACCATGCGCTCCAGGTTGCCGATGGCCCCACGGCGCAGGAGGCGGCCGACCGTGTCCAGGACCAGGTCGAACCGGCTCGCCGTCCGCCCACCCCCGACCGGCTTGTCCGGCCGCTCTGCTTTGCTCTCGATCCGGTCCATACCCTCAGTAACCCAATTCGACGAGCATCCGCTCGTCCTGGCGCCACGCCTCTTTTACCTTCACCCAGAGCTGCAGGAAGACCTTCATCCCGAAGAGGTGCTCCATGTCAATGCGGGCGTACGTGCCGACCGCCTTCAGCAGCTCTCCCCGCTTGCCGATCACGATGGCTTTCTGGGACGCCCTCTCAACATACACGGTTGCGCTGATCCGGGCGAGCCGCCCTTCTTCTTTAAAGGAATCAATCCCGACCGCCACCGCGAACGGCAGCTCATCGTACGCCTTCGCTAAGATTTTCTCTCGGATGAGCTCTGCCGCCAGGACCCGCATCGGCTGATCCGTCATGACGTCCTCCGGGAAATAGACGGGCCCCTCCGGCAGGCGGGCACGGGCCAGGTCCACCAGACGGTCCACGCCGTCGCCGGTCTTCGCCGAAATGGGCACGATCTCGGCGAACTCGTGCATCCGCCGGTAGGCATCGATCAGCGGCAACAGGCGCGGCTTACGCACCAGGTCCACCTTGTTGATGACGAGGAACGCCGGCGCGCGACTTTCCTTGAGCCGGTCGAGCACGAACCGGTCGCCGGGACCCGGCGCGTCCATCGCCTCGATCAGGAACAAAACCAGGTCCACCTCTGTAATGGCATGGAGCGCGGTCTCGACCATCCGCTGGTTGAGCCGGAACTTGGGCTTGTGGATGCCGGGTGTGTCCACGAACACCAACTGGGCGCCGGACAGGTGCTTGACGCCGAGAATCCTCGTCCGGGTCGTCTGCGGCTTGTCCGAGATGATGGCGATCTTGCTGCCGAGAATGCGGTTCAGGAGTGTCGACTTTCCCACGTTCGGCCGGCCTACCAGCGCGACGAAGCCGGAGTGGTGGCCTGGAGTATTCATGACGGTTCGTCACGAAACCGCGCAGACGCGTCGCGAGACGGGCGCGTGGAGCCGCGAGGGACCGAGGCGTACTTGAAACAGTACGTCGAGGGACTGAGCGGCGAGCCCGCACGTCGCAGCAGCGTATCCGCGGTTGCAGTAGAAGTGTTCATGAGTACTCCAGGCCAAGGCGCGGCCGAGTTCACGGGCGCTCCTTCGGATCCTCGTTCTGACTGGTGCTGGGCACGAACAGGAAGACCGTCTCGCCTTCCCGCACCATGCCCAGCCGGTCGCGGGCCAGGCCTTCCACCGTGGCCCGATCGTGCCTGACCGCCTCGATGTCCTTTCGCAGGCGGGCGTTCTCTTCCTCGATCTTCTTGACCTCGTCGGCGATCTGGCTCTGGGTCCGCTTCATGTTGAGGTACTTCATGAAGCCCATCGTGTCGAAGAAGAACGAATAGGTGAAATAGCCCATCAACAGCACGCCGCTGATGAGATAGACCCGCCAGCGGCGCTTCCGCCTGGCCTCGAGGGTCTCCCGTCGCTGGTTGGGTCTGGCCTTCACGCGCCCGCCTTTCTCGCAAGGACCGCGCGGCCTCGATACCGCGCGGCGTCTCCCAGTTCTTCTTCGATCCGGAGCAACCGGTTGTACTTGGCCGTCCGGTCGGTCCGGGACAGCGAGCCCGTCTTGATCTGGCCGGTGTTCATGCCCACGGCCAGGTCCGCGATCGTGACGTCCTCGGTCTCCCCGGACCGATGGGACACGACGATCGTGTAGCCAGCCCGCCTCGCCATCTCGATCGTCTCCAGGGTCTCCGTCAGCGTGCCGATCTGGTTTAGCTTGATGAGGATCGAGTTCCCAATGCCCTCCGCGATTCCCTTCGCAAAGATCTCCTGGTTGGTCACGAAGATGTCGTCCCCAATGAGCTGGACCCGCTGCCCCAGCCGTTCGGTGAGCATCTTCCAGCCCTTCCAGTCCTTTTCGCTCAGTCCGTCCTCGATCGAGACGATCGGGTAGCGCCGGACCAGGCCCTCGAAATACCGGATCATGTCCTCGCTGGACCGTCGGGCCTGTGTCTCGCCCTTCATCACGTACCGGCCGTCCTCGTAGAATTCGCTGGCTGCGGGATCCAACGCCAGCGCCAGATCCTCGCCGGGAGTGTACCCCGCCGTCTCGATGGCCTGCACGATGAGCGCCAGGGCGTCCTCATTCGAGCCCAGATTGGGGGCAAAGCCCCCCTCATCTCCCACCGCGGTGCTGAGCCCCTTCTTCTTCAGCAGGCCTTTCAAGGTGTGGAAGACTTCGGCGGCCATCCGCACCGCATCCGTGAAAGTCGAGGCGCCCACCGGCACGATCATGAACTCCTGGAGGTCCAGGTTGTTGTCCGCGTGCGCACCACCGTTGATCACGTTCATCAACGGGACCGGCAGTTCACAGGCATGCGGCCCGCCCAGGTAGCGATACAAGGGCAGCCCCGCTTCTTCGGCCGTGGCCTTCGCCACGGCCAGCGACACGCCCAGGATCGCATTCGCGCCCAGTTTACGCTTGTTTGGCGTACCGTCAAGGGCGATCATTGCGCGATCGATGGCGGCCTGGTTCGCCGCGTCCATGCCGAGGAGCTTGGGGGCCAGCACCTGCTGCACGTTGGCGACGGCCTTGCGGACGCCCTTGCCGAGATAGCGCTTCTTGTCCCCGTCGCGCAGCTCGAGGGCCTCGCGCGTGCCGGTGGACGCGCCAGAGGGCACCGCCGCGCGCCCCCGCGCGCCGGACTCCAGCACCACATCCGCCTCGACCGTCGGGTTCCCCCGCGAATCCAGGATCTCCCGCGCCCTGACTTCCTTAATTGCGCTCATCCGCCTCTACTCCGCTTTCTTCACCTGTTCAAGCAGAACCGCTCAGCCAACGGCGGCTGCACAAGCGCGGGTGGCACGTAACTGGGCGCCCGCCGCGTGCGAAGATTGCCCCTCACCCTATCCCTCTCCCCGCAAGCGGGGCGAGGGAAGTATTTCAAGCGGGTGACACCGCATGGGTGCCCAGATGCAGCGCGGGGCGTACAGCCGGGTCTGCGGGGCCTCGACGGCGAAACGCCCAGCTGCGCTGGGCTATGCGGGGGCAGGACCCGCGAGTTCAT
>VBOO01000190.1 GCA_005877505.1 Nitrospirota bacterium | reverse complement strand
CGCTTTCAGAACGGTCTGGAGAAGCAGGCGATTGTCCAGGGAGTCGTCAACGATGAGGATCCGCATGTCTTCTCCTCGCCCCTCCGGTGTACCCTCGGTGGGCGAACGACGAACGGCTCGAGAACGCTAGATCGGAAATCGTTTGTCCATGCACTCCGGGCAAAGTCCGTGGCTGAAATCGAGTTCGGAATGGGTCTTGATATAGGTTTCAATGGTGTGCCAGTCCCCTTGGTCATCGCGAATTTTCTTGCAGTGAAAACAAATCGGGATAAAACCCCGCAGCACCTTGACCTCCTTGAGGGCCTGCTCCAGGTCGCGGTTTTTGTCCAGCAACTCCCGTTCTCGAGACTTTCGGAGGTCGATCTCGCGTTTCAGGGCCAGGACCGACGACACCCGGGCCAGAAGCTCCACCGTGTTCAGTGGCTTGGTGAGGTAGTCTATCGCGCCGGCGTTGAAGGCCGTCTGCAGGCCCACGGAATCGGTCCTCCCCGTCACCATGATGATGGGAATATCACGAAGGCGCTCGACCGCCTTGATCCGCCGGCACGCGCTGATGCCGTCCATATCGGACATCATGATGTCCATCAGGATCAGATCAATGGCCGCGTCGCCGCTGTCATGATCCTCGATGGCAAGGAGCCTGAAGGCATCGTGCGCCGATTCCGCCGTGACGACCTCGACCTGGCCTGCCGCGGTCAAGATGGCGTGGATCAGCTCTCGGATGACCGGGGAATCGTCAACCACGAGGGCCCGCATAGGTGATGATGGTAGCAGCGTAGGTGTGACCGGTCAAATGGCGCTGGAGTTCGCGTGAGGTTCCAGGTAAGATCGCCGCGCGCTGAGGAGTCGGAGATCTATGCAGCAGTGGGTCGGCGTCTGGTTCCAACTGGTGAACGATTGGGGCTATCTCGGCATCGTCATGTTGATGGCGATGGAAAGTTCCGTGATCCCGATTCCGAGCGAGATCATCATCCCGCCTGCGGCGTACTGGGCCGCGCAGGGCCGGTACAGTCTGGGCGGGGTCGTGCTGGCGGGCACGGCCGGGAGCTACCTGGGCGCCGCCGCGACGTACTGGGTGGCGCGGTGGCTAGGGCGCCCCTTGGTGGTACGATATGGACGGTACCTGTTCTGCCCTGAGGCCAAGCTGCTCCGCGCCGAGCGCTGGTTGGCCCGCTACGAGGCGGGTGGCGTATTTTTCGCGCGACTCGTGCCGGTCGTCCGCCACCTGATCGGCATTCCGGCCGGTGTTGTGCGCATGCCGTTTGGCGTGTACAGCCTGGTGACGCTTCTCGGGGCGGGGCTGTGGTGCTGGGTGCTGGCTTGGTTCGGCGGCCACCTGCTGGGCGACCGTCCGGACCTGCTGAACGATCCCGCCATCCTGGTGCAGGTGCTGCGCGAGCGCTCGTGGTTGATTGGCGGCTTCGCTAGTCTGCTGTGCGCGCTCTATGTGCTGGTGATGCGCCTGACGGCCCCCGCAAACGAACGCTGAATGCTGAACGATGAATGATGAAGGTAAAAGGCCCCAATTCATCGTTCATACTTCATCGTTCATCGTTGAAACAGCCGCGTTCAACTTTCACCACGCTGGCATTTTACAAACCGTATGGCGTGCTCTCGTGCTTCACAGACCCGGCGGGGCGCCCCACACTGGCGGGCTACATCCCGGTCCCGGACGTCTATCCAGCAGGGCGGCTGGACTACGACACGGAAGGACTCCTGCTCCTCACCTCCGACGGCGCGCTGGCGCATCACATCACGGACCCTCGGCACTTGCTTCCGAAAGTCTACCTGGCCCAGGTCGAACGCGTTCCCGATGAAAAGACCCTGGACCGCCTCCGTCGCGGGATCCTCCTCGGCGGCCGGCGCACGCGGCCGGCGGAGGTCGAGCTGCTTCCGGCGCCTCCTGACCTCCCGCCGCGTCCGGTCTCCATCCGGTTCCGGAAGTCCGTGCCGACGGCCTGGCTCAAGGTCACCCTGCGGGAGGGGCAGAACCGCCAGATCCGTCGCATGACCGCGGCAGAAGGGCATCCGACCCTGCGCCTTGTTCGCATCGCCATCGGCCATGTTACGCTGGGCAATCTCCAGCCGGGTCAGTGGCGCGAGCTGGATGACACCGAGATCACGCGCCTGCGCCGGTCGCGATAGGCTATTTGCAGTGTCGTTCACTGTTGGTTTATAAGAAAGGCGACAGAGGAATGAGAGGAGCGCGAGCTGTGCGTGGGATAGTTGCGAAGAGCTCAGCCGTTGGGCTGGGCTGCTTGCTATGGTGCCTAGCGGGCTCGGCGTGGGCTGAGACTTCTGACACGAAGGTGCAGGATCAACCGCCGAAAGGGTTCTTCGTCAACCTGGCCCTGGCGCAAGGCTACAAGGAATCCCTCGACTCATACCAAACGGAGCGATTCAAGCCCGTCAATCCCGGCGACACGTTCAAATCCGACGTCGAGGCCGTGTACATGGTGTTTGATCTTCTCCCCAGGGAGAATCCTGCGAACGTGATCGGGCAATTGTTCCAGGCAAACGCTGAGGGCGGGTCCGATGAGAAATTCCTCCATGAGGATGCGGCCCACCTCACGACGGCTCAGGAGAGCGGCTTTCTCGTCTTCCCCCGGCCCCAGGGCGGCTGGGCTCCCGGCGAGTACAAGGTGAAGATCCATCTCGGGGAGAAGGTCACCGAGGCCAGCCAGATCGGGACCCTGCGCTTCAAGATCGTCCCCTGACTACATCTTACCCTGGATCTCGTCCGCAATCTCTTCGAGCGTGCGATCGTCGGTCGGGATGATGTGGTCGCAGGCGGCCTTGTACATCGGGAGCCGCTCGTTCAGGACGTCTTCCACTTCGTCCACGTAGCTTTTCTTCTGCGTCAGCGAGGGGCGGTCCGTGCCGTGCTTGATCCGTTCCATGATCGTGGGCACTTCGGCGGTCAGCCAGAACACGCGTCCCCGCTCTCGCAGCGCGATGACATTCTCCTTGCGGAGGATGACGCCGCCGCCGGTGTCGATGATGGTCCGGTCCTTTTTCCCCACCCGCTGGC
>VBOO01000185.1 GCA_005877505.1 Nitrospirota bacterium | reverse complement strand
TGGGCGGCGTTTCGATTCGGTTCCCGGGAAGCGGCGACGGCCACCGTCCTGCTCTCGGGAATCGCGCTCTGGGGCACCCTCCACGGAAACGGTCCCTTCGCCAGGGAAACGCCGCACGAATCCCTTGTGTTGTTGCAAGCATTTATAGGCATCACCGCCCTGCTGACCCTGGCGTTTGCCGCGGTGGTATCTGAGCGCGATCGGACTGAAACGAAACGCGAGGCGTCCCTTCAGGAGTTGCAAAACGCCTTTGAGCACATCAAAGCCTTACGCGGGTTGTTACCCATGTGCGCCTCGTGCAAGAAGATCCGCGACGACGAGGGCTACTGGGACTACATCGAGAACTATATCCAAACGCATTCGGAGGCGAAGGTGACTCACGGCATCTGTCCGGATTGCATGAAGAAGCTCTACCCACAACTGGAAAAGCAAGTTCGGTAAAGACGGCGCCCGATGCACGTCGCACTCATCCTAGCCTATCTGTTTCCCGCCGAGGAGCGGGTCAACCCGTTCTACTTCGCCGGGCGGGCGGCGGTGTACGGCTTGCTGCTCTTCTGGGGCATGAAGTTCATCGCGACCCCCATGGAGACGAACTACGTGGGTGGGCACTTCATGCACCTCATCAACCTGCCGTTTCATGAAGCGGGGCATCTCGTCTTCATGCCTTTCGGCCGGTTCATGACGATGCTCGGCGGCAGTCTGGGACAGCTTCTCATGCCGCTGATCTGTGTGGGAGCGTTCCTCTTCTACAACCGTGACGCCTTCGGCGCGTCGGTGGCGCTCTGGTGGTTCGCCGAAAGCCTGATGGACCTCGCGCCTTACATCAACGACGCACGAGACCTCCAGTTGATCCTGATAGGCGGGGTCACCGGGCAGCAAGTCGAAGGGCATGATTGGGAATACCTGTTGACCAACCTCGGCTGGTTGAACTACGACCATGCGCTCGCCCACGGGACCTATAACATCGGCATCTTCGTCATGGCGCTCTCCTTCCTGTGGGGCGCGTACCTCCTGTACCGCCAATCTCAGAACCTCGACAGGACCCTCTAATTCACCCGCCCTGGGCACCCGTTGCTCCGCTGAATGCGGCGGGTCCTATAGTTGAACAGACCGGACGTGCTCGGTGCCGGGACCCGCGATCCTTCCAGATTGAGATTCTTCGATTCGCGAAGAATGACATAGCCAGCCGGAGAAGCCATCCGGTAGGATAGCCGCACGAGGAGAACCATGCGGGTGGTTCCTTATTCTACTGTGTCGGAAGCAGTGCAAGGGCTAAAGGCTCGGGGCTTCACGGCAAATTTGGAGGTTGCCGGCGACAGCCTCCGAGATGTGGACAGCGGAAAAACCTTCACCGCTCAGCAACTCATGATCGTTGAGCACCACCGGTTCGAAGGCGCGAGCGATCCAGACGACATGTCGGTTGTCTACGGGATCGAGGCTTCAGATGGAACGCGAGGCGTCGTCGTTGACGCCTACGGAGTCTACGCCGATCCCAGGCTCAGCGAGTTCCTCAAAAACGTGAAGATTCGGGAAGAGCTGTAGCGGGCGGCGCCGAGCGGGTTCTCTGACGTTGGGTGGTTTTATGGCGGGCGCGTTGAGTCGTCACGGCGTCACCACGTCACCACCTCACGACCCCACGCCAGTCGGCGACAGGACCCGCGCAAAATAGTAAAATGAATCATGATACGCGCAATCCTTGCAGCTCTTCTGCTCCTCACGCTCGGAGCGGGCTGCGGCGGCGACAGCGCGGCGCAGGAGCCCACGCCCCCCACGCTCATGTATGTGTCCGACTACTTCTCCTTTGTCGGAGCGGATCAGGAAGGGCGCGTCGCGTTCGCCCTGGACAACAATCGGGGCCGCGACGGGGAGGCCTTTCAGGCTGAGCACTTTGCCATGTTGCATGACGAGCACAAAGGCTGGATGGACGTCGTCGGCAGCGGTCCCTACGACAACCTCAAGAAAAAGCTCGACCGCATCCCCGACTCTCCCTCCTTCCAGTTCGCGGGCGCTCCGGAGGCCGGATTTACGATCACCAGTCCCCCGAATCAGGTGACGCTCCAGATCCATCCCATTCCCATGCGGCACCACCGTACGGATGGGAAGTCCAGGGTCTGGATGGGATCCGCGTCGGCAGTGCTGACCTGGCAAGGCCGGACGATCCGTGGCCGCGTCATCTACGAGTATCTCGCCATGCCAGAGTTCAACCGGCTCACCAAGACGTACTTCGGTCTCTGGGAGGAATTCCAAGGCCTGTATGTGCTCATCGACGAGAAAGACGACGTGTACCTGCATAGCCAACTGAGCGAGCGATTGGCGCCGCTGGTCGGCAACCTCGCCGGCTTCGCCGTCCTGAACGAAGAGACGGACTATCTCAATGATCTCGATGTGACGGTGCTGAGTCGGGGGTTCGCGCTCGGCTTGTACCGATGGCCGACGGCCTGGCGCATCACCTGGAAAGGCAACAAAGGCCCCGGCTCGATGACCCTCACCCTCTCGGAGCGAAAAGGAATCGCCAATTGGGTGATCGGCGGCTTCTCCATGGGAATCGTGCGCGGCGAGTTGTCCTACGACGGCCGCACGTGGCCCCTGTACGGCCTCGCCGAATTGCTGATGTGATCCAAGGGCTCACTCCGCGATGACCATCACTCGATCGTGGTCACCGCATCGGCGCCGTGAGCTTCGAGGTCGAGACCAGGCCCGGTCCAAGGCAGCAGCCTCGGGCCCTCATACCGATAGCCCCCTGTCACCGGATCGGCGGCCAGCAGAAGCGGGGTATCCAGGTCCAGCACATCGAACCCGCCAAGCCCGAGGACCAGGCCGAACGAGCAGCCCATCGCGATACGGGTCTCCACCATGCCCCCGATCATCAAGCGCAGCCCGTATGCGCGCGCGTAGGCCGCGATGTCCATCGCGTTCAGCAGGCCGCTCTTCATGATCTTGACGTTGATGTAATCGGCGGCCTGCCTCTCCAGAACATTCCTCACATCGAGAATAGATCGGACTGATTCGTCGGCGGCGACCGGGACGCCGGTCAGGTGACGTAACGCGGCCAATCCGTCGAGGTCTTCCCGCGCCACCGGCTGCTCCAGAATCACCAGGCGGACGCCGACCCGTTTGACTCCGTTCACGAAAGCGAGGCAGTCCTCCCGTGTGAATCCCTGGTTCGCGTCCGCGATGAACGCGACGTCCGGCAAGACGCGATGGACGGCTTCCAGGCGGCGGACATCTTGATGGAAGTCGGCGCCCACCTTCATCTTGAAGAGGCGGAAGCCGCGGCCGTACCAATCGCGGGCCAGCGAGACCGTGCGCTCGAGGTCGGCGATCGGGATGGTGATGTCGGTTTCGCGCTCCCGCACGTCGACGCCGCCCCAGAAGCCCCACAGGGCGACGCCGTTGTGCCGGCAGAGCGCGTCGAGCAGCGCGGTCTCCAGCCCGCAGCGCGACGCCGGGTGTGAAGCAGCCATGTCGTAAAACAGGCGGGCGATCTTTCTGTACTGAGAAGCCGGCCGGCCTAGCGCGGCCTTCGCAAGCTGCATGGCGACCTGCTGACAGCTTGCACGGTCCTCGCCGCCCACCTCTGGAAACGGCGCGATCTCGCCGTAGCCGCTCGCGCCGCCCCGGAGCGTGATCCGGACGAACAGATTCTGCGCCGTCACCAGCCGCCCTGTCGCCACCACGAACGGGTCCGTGATTGGCACGTCAATGGGCCAGATCTCGACTTTCGTGATGGTGTCCTGCGCCGCCATCGCTTGCGCACTTTACAATGACCGAGCGCGCCCTGTCACGT
>VBOO01000003.1 GCA_005877505.1 Nitrospirota bacterium | reverse complement strand
TATGCTTAATGACCCGCGTGTCCATCGCGAAGCCCGGACCGCGGTCCGGGCCGGGTTCCGGGTCACAGTCGTCGCCATGCAAAGTGATCAGTGCCGTATCGAACGGGAAACGGTAGACGGGTACGACATCATCCGGGTGCGGTTTCCCCAACGATTCCTGCTCATGTCGCTCTTCTTACGGCTCTGGAGCCTGACGCTGCTTGTCAAGCCAATCCTGAAGGAAGGGCTGCGGCTGGCGCTCGGCCTCCTGCCTGGGCCCCAGGCGCCATGGCAGGCGCCGGGCGCCCCCAGCCTCCTTCGCCGCTTCAAGTGGGGGCTCATGCGTACGATCGGGGTCCTGCTCTGGCCGCTCAGACTGCTCAAGCCGTTCCTAGGAAGGCTGAATCAACGGCTGGAGAAAAGCCGGGACACGGAGGGCGCCGCCGTCGCCTTTTCGGGCAAATTGTCTCGCTATATCGGCGAAATCGGCTTTCTCCGTAATACGTTCTGGATCACCTGGGCCATGTTGAGAGCCATCCGCTCCGAGCGGGCCAAGGTATTTCACGGCCACGACCTACCAACGCTGCCCTTGACGACCTGGGCAGCGCGTCGCGCGGGCGGCAAGGCCCTCTATGACTCGCACGAGGTCTGGGTCGGAATGTGTCCCGAATGGACTTCCTTTTTCAACGCCGTGGCGCAGTGGGTGGAGAATCGGTACATCCGGCGGATGCACGCTGTGGTGACGGTCAATGAGCCGATCGCAGACGAACTCGGCCGGCGTTATCGCATCCCTCGTCCTTCCGTGGTGATGAACTGCCCAGAACGGGAATCTCCTCGTTTCCTCGACCCGCGCCACTCAATTCGCGCGAAGTTGGGGCTTGCCCCCCACGAACCGCTCATTCTCTATCAAGGACGGTATGCACCTTGGCGCGGGTTGGAGGCCTTGATTGAGAGCAGTCGCTACTTGTCCAGGGGGATCCTTGTCCTGCGGGGATACGGCTCCAACGAGGAGGACCTCCGTCGTCGCGTGGCGGCTCTCGGAGACGGTCGAAGGGCGTTCATGGTGGATCCGGTCCCGATGACAGATCTCGTGAGCGCCGCCGCCGAGGCTGATATCGGAGTGGTCCCCTACACGCCGTGCACCCTCTGCAATTATTACGCCTCGCCGAATAAGCTGTTTGAATACATGATGGCGGGCTTGGCGCTTGCCGTCAGCAATCTGCCGGTCTTGGAAAAGATCGTCCGGGACCATGATCTAGGGGTGGTCTTCGATCCTGCTCAGCCCCGGCACATCGCCGAGCAGCTGGATGCGTTGACGGAAAATCCCGCGCGGCTGCGTGTCTGTCGGGAGAATGCCGCCCGTGTGGCGCGGGAACGCTATCACTGGAACCATGAAGTTCAGAAGCTGATACGGCTCTACGAATCATTGACCGGTCATCAGAAAACGTATGCCGCTTGCTCTGCCGATGGGCTCAGCATGCCGGCCGGAAGGGGCTAGCCATGTTGGCATTGCTGACTCGAAAGATACGGGGGCTCACAGGCCGCGTGCATCGCAAACTGAATGAGGCAATCCAGCGATATAAGCAGGCGCTGGTCTTCAAGCAGACCGTCGCTCCGTATCCGGCCACGATCTATCTGGCCGTGAACACGCGCTGCGGGTTTGCCTGCAAGATGTGCGACGTGGGCACGAACCAGTACGACACCCAGTTTTACAAGATCATGAGTCTGTCCAAGGACAAGCCCCGTGAGCGCCTGGCCCTGGACCGGCTGAAGACCCTTGTGGACGAGGTGAAGAACTTCAAGCCGATGATTGCGGTGACGTCCACGGAGCCGCTGCTCTACAAGGACATCATCCCCTTGTCCGAGCATGTTGTCGGCAGCGGGTTGCTTATGCAGATCACCACGGCAGGGCTGCAACTGGAAAAGTTTTCGGAAGATTTAGTCCGTGTTGGCGTGCAAAGTCTCTGGGTTTCGATCGACGGGCCGCCGGAGATCCACAACGACATCCGGGGAGTCAAGGACTCCTTCCAGAAGTCCGTCGCCGGCATCCGGGCCGTGGACGAGTGGAAACGCCGGCTCGGGCGCGAGTATCCCCAGATGGGCATCAACTACGCGCTCTCGAACTACAACTACCACTGCCTGGTGCCCTTCATGGCTGCCGTGCACGACTTGCCGGTCGCTGGCATCACATTCTCTCACATGAACTACGTCACCGTTGGAATGGCGGAGGTCCACAACGCCCGATTCGGCCACCTGTACCCCACGACGGTGAGCAGCGTATCGAACGCCGATCCGACGAAGGTGAACGTGGACATCCTCTGGGACCAGATCAATTGGGTGAAGACGCGTTACCCGGGTCGCGCCGTCTTCGGTCCAGACCTCGATAGAAAGGGGTTGGAAGATTTCTATTTTCACCCCGAAGTGTTCGTGCAAGGGGATCGGTGCTACGTTCCGTGGCGAGCCGCCGAGATCATCGCGAACGGGGACTGCGTGGTGATGACCCGCTGCTACCACATCAACTTCGGGAACATCTACGAGCAGAGCTTCACGGACATCTGGAACGGCCCGCGTTACCAGGAATTCCGCAAGAATCTCATCAAGCACGGAACCTTTCCTGCCTGCTCGCGCTGCTGCGGGATTCTGTGACATGCGGCTGCTATCCCGTATCAGGCGCGCGGTCGTGGCCCGGTGGGGACCCGGGACGCAGGCCGAGGCAAAGACCCGCGAGGAGCTCCGGGCGCTCGGGGACCTGTCTGACGGGGCCGTGCTGGCCTGTCTCACACCGGAGGCCTCCCGCAGGAACGCCGCTGCGCTGCTGGCCTATTACCGCGCACGCCGCCCGCCGTCGCCGCTCTTTCGACCGGGCGACCGCAAAGAGCTGGCGCGCCTGGTCGGGGAATGCTTTCCCGAGTCCTACAAAGAGACCATGCGCCGGGCCGACATGGCGTGCCGGCATGTCGTGGAGGTGCTTGGCAGCGGACCCACCGACCTCGGCGATCCGATCAACTGGTGGACGGATTTCAAAGGCGGAACGTGGGTCAGCGGTGATTACCAGGAGCTCAACGCCAAGCTCTACGCGAATGACTACCAGAACGACCTCTATATTGGCGACGTCAAGCTGCCCTGGGAGCTGAACAAGCACGCACACTTTGTCGAACTGGGCAAGGCGTACTGGCTCACCGGTGAAGAGTGCTATGCCGAGGCCCTGCTGGGCCAGATGGAGGACTGGATCGATCGCAACCCGTTCCTCTGGGGCCTCGCTTGGACGCAGAACCTGATTGTCGCGCAGCGCGCGATCGCATGGACCTTGGCTCTGCAAGCGGTGTGGGGGAGCCCCGCGCTCACGTCGGCCCGTCTGCTGAAAATCCTGCGGTCGCTGTACCAGCATGCCCGCTACATCCCGGTCCACTTCGAATTCGCGGAGCGTGCGATCAACCACCTCTTTGGCAACGCGGCGGGCCTAGCGGCCCTGGCGCTGGCGTTTCCGGAGTTCCGCGAGGCCCCCGGTTGGCGGACGACAGCGCTGCGGATCATCGAGTCCGAACTGGCCAAGCAGGTGTACCCCGACGGGGTCCACTACGAGCAGTCCGTGAACTACCACCGGTACGTGGTCGAATTCTGCCTGCTGCCCTGGCTGCTGTCAGGCGCCGACCGGTCTCCCTATTGCGATCCCTCCCGGCAGACCCTCCGGCGCATGCTGGAGTTCCTTCTGCACATGACCCAGCCGACCGGTGTGGTCCAGCCGATCAGCGATGCCGACGGCGCGCGGGTCTGGAAATTCAATCATCATGTCGTCAACGATCACCGGGCGCTGCTGAACCTCGGCGCCGTGCTCTTCAACGAGAGGAGCCTGAAGTTCGGCATGACGGCGAACAGCGAGGACGTTCTGTGGTGGCTGGGTCCGGACGGCTACCGGACGTGGGAGGCCTTGCCGGCGGAGCAACCGGTCCGGTCCGCGGCCTTTCCGGAGGGCGGGTACTTCGTCCTGCGGGAGGACTGGGAGCGCGATGCCCTGTGGGCCTTCTTCGATTGCGGGCATGTCGGCCTGGGTGACTGGCCCGACGAGGTGTCGGTGGGCACCCACGGCCACAGCGACCTCCTTACGTTCGGTCTGGCGGCTGGCGGCGAGACGTTCCTGACGGACATCGGCTCCTACACCTATACGGGCTCCCGGCCCTGGCACGACTACTTCCGTAGCGCGCGGGGGCACAATCTCCTACTGGTGGATGGGCAAGACCAAAGCGTACTGACTACGACGTGGGCCATGCGCGAGCGCGCAAGGCCGCGCGAGGTCGCGTGGCGATTCTCACCGGACGCGGATTACGTGACGGGCGCCCACGACGGCTACCGGCGCCTGCACCCCCCCGTGCTCCACCGGCGCAGCCTCCTGCTGCTACGTCGCGAGCGGCGCGTGATCATCCGAGACGATCTGGAGGGGGACGGAGAGCATGCGGTCGAAGCGCTCTTCCATGCGATGCCTGCCGTACGGGTCCTCCAGGTGGACCGGCCCGGCTGCTGGAAGCTGATCGGCCGGCGGGCGAGCGTCAGCATGACTGTTCTGGCAGAGAGTCTTCGGCAGGGCCAGCCTCTCCCGCTCACCGCTCGCGTGGCGATCGGGGAGACGAATCCGATCGACGGGTGGTACGCGGACGATTACGGGGCGAAGGAACCGGCCCCGGTCCTGCACGTCTCGTTCCGGGGACCGTGCCCCTTGCGTCTCTATACCGTGCTGCAGCTCGATGCGCCGGGGCGCGCCGACGCGCCAGGCGCCTGGTCCACGTATACGGGAGCGGAAGTGGCCTGGGGCGCCGTGCTGACACGTCTTGGCCTGATGTCGTGAAGGGGGAAAATGTCCCTAAGTGTAGGCAAGCACCCGGCACCAGCTAGCCTGTTAGCCTCCGAAGGCCGGCCATCTGATGCGTCACCAGGAACCGCTGAAACCGTGGTGATGCTCGTCACAAACGAGGGGCTGAACGATCCAAGGGTCCTCCGAGCAATCCACACCGCCCGGCGCGCAGGATACGGAGTTCGTCTGGTCTGCCGGGCGCCCTTTTCGGGAAAGCCTGTGCCGGTGATGTCTGATGAGATTGACATACATCGTGTGGCGCGCCCATGGGGATGGTCCCGCCTCAAGCAACTGTTCGCGAGGCGCCACCGTACGTCGGCGGTGGAACCGAGCGACAGGCCCGGGGCGAGGCCGTACTGGATCAGGCCCTGGGAACTCTGGGTCCTCGGCGGGATCGCGTGGTTTACGCTACAGGCCGTAGCAAAAGTCAGACGGTTCTCTGCCGGGCTCTATCACGCCAACGACTTGGATACGCTTCCGGCGGCGGTGATCCTCTCCCGCCTCAACAACGTCCCTCTGCTTTACGACGCGCATGAACTCTTTTCCGATCAGTTCAACAGGACATCCCGTCAGTTCAGCGGGATCCTCTTTGGACTGGAGCGCTGGCTCATTCGGTTCGCGCACAAAGTTGTGACGGTCAACCACTCGATTGCCGAAACATTAGCCGCTTGGCACAAGGTACCGGTACCCGCCGTGGTGATGAACTGCCCGCTCGCCGTTGAGGTCGTGCGACCGAGAACCGACAGACTCGGGGGCTTTTCCACGCGACCGGCCCGCCTCATCTATCAAGGGATTTTTATGCGGGACCGGGGACTGGAGGAGCTCATCCGGAGCGCGGCGTGGTACGAATCGGCCGAGCTGTACCTGAGGGGGTACGGCGCGCTCGAAGGCACGCTTCGCGCTCTCGTGAAGGCGGAGCATTTACAGAACCGGGTGTATTTCCTCCCGCCCATCGCTGCGGATCAGTTAGTGGAGAGCCTGGCAGGATTCGACGTCGGGCTCATACCCTATCGTGCGACGAGTTTAAACAACCGCCTCTGCCTGCCCAACAAGATCTTCGAGTATCTCCAAGCCGGGCTTGCCTTAGCGGTGAGCGCGCTTCCGGAGATGGAGCGGGTGGTCGAGGAAACAGGGGCTGGGGAGGTCTTCAACCCGGAACAGCCCCGCGACATCGCCCGGGCCGTGAATGCGATGACGGGTAATGCCAACAGGCTCGCGGAACTCAAGGGACGGGCGCGTGCCGCAGCCCAGCGCTACACGTGGGAGGCGCAAGGGGCCCCACAGCTTCTGGCTTGCTACCGGGAACTGACCGGGCCGACATTTGCGGGTCGGAGGAGCGATCGCTGATGTGCGCCATCGCCGGTCTCTATGACGCCTCCGGTCGGGCCATAGATCTTTCAGCACTGGAACGCATGGTTCTCGTCCAGGCGCATCGCGGACCGGACGGGGAAGGCTACGTGCTGTTGGATGCGCGGGGACAGGAGCGGCCGCTTGCAGTCGTGGGGCGGCTCGCGGACGCACCGGGGACCCGGCCGCACCGCCATTCGATCGGGCTGGGGCACAGGCGACTGGCGATTATCGATCTGTCGCCGCTTGGTCACCAGCCGATGACGACCGAGGACGGTCGTTGCTGGGTCACCTACAACGGAGAAATCTACAATCACGTCGAGCTCCGTGAGGAGCTGCGGGGAAAGGGGCACCGGTTTCGCTCCGCGTCCGACACGGAGGTCCTGCTCGCTGCCTATCGGGAGTGGGCTGAGGCCTGCGTCACGCGCTTCAACGGGATGTTCGCGTTCGCCGTCTGGGACGGAGACCGCCGCCGGCTCTTCTGCGCGCGGGACCGCATGGGGGTGAAGCCGTTTTACTATTCCTGGGACGGCACACGGTTCGCCTTCGCTTCCGAGATCAAGGGTCTGCTGGCGGGCGGCCTCCGGCCTCTGCCGAACCAGCGCGCTGTCTTCGATTACCTCGAGGGGGCCTGCCTGGATCATTCCAAGGACACCTTCTTCGAAGGGATCCGGCAGCTCCCACCCGCGCATACCTTGACGGTGGATACGCAGGTCATGGTGCAGCGGTATTGGGATCTTCCCCCTCCGGGCTGGGACGGTCTCTCTATGAGGGACGCGGCCGAGCGCTTCCAGCACCTCTTTCGCGACGCAGTCCGGCTCCGCCTCCGGAGCGATGTACCCATCGGCACCTGCTTGAGCGGAGGTCTGGACTCGTCGTCCATCGTCTGCGTGGCGAACGACCTGATGTTTGTGGAGCACGCGGTCGCGCGCGAGCTCATCGGGGAGCGGCAGAAGACTTTTTCGTCCTGCTTTGAAGATCCGGCGTACGACGAGCGGCAATTCATCCGACCGGTAGTGGAGCGGACCGGTGCCGAATCGCACTACACCTTCCCGGACCCGAAGGAACTGGCCGTGTCGGTGTCGCAACTGGTGTGGCAGCAAGACGAACCCTTCGGCTCGACGAGCATCTTCGCGCAATGGAACGTGATGCGCCTGGCCGCGCAGCGAGGCGTCAAGGTGCTGCTGGACGGGCAGGGAGCGGACGAGATCCTGGCGGGCTATCACGGCTTCTTCGGCGCGTTCTTCGCCGACTTGGCGGCGCGGAAACAGTGGCTTGGACTGCTATGGGAACTGGCAGCCTACCGCCGCTTGCACGGGCCGATCCCGAAGTATGTCGTCGCGAACCTGGCACGGGCATTCCTCCCGTCGCCTCTTGTCCGCTTCGTCCGCAGCCGCGTGACCGGCAGCGTGGACTGGATCGCGCCGGAATTCCGGCGCCAGTGGGGTCCGACTCCGACCGCACCGTCGGTCAAGGGCTCGCATTTCCACACTATGGAGCTCCAACTACTCACCTGGAGCGGGCTGCGGGCGCTGTTGCACTATGAGGATCGGAACTCGATGGGGTTCGGCATTGAAACGCGCCTCCCGTTCCTGGACTATCGGCTGGTTGAGTTCCTGCACGGGCTGGAACCGGAGCTGAAGATCAGGAACGGTTGGACAAAAGCGGTCCTCCGAGAGGCGCTGGCCGGAATCCTCCCGGGCGAAGTGTGCTGGCGTGCGGACAAGATGGGATTCGTGACACCGGAGGACATCTGGTTCCGGACATCGCTGCGCGAGATGACGCGGGACATCCTGTCGGATTCGCGGACCCGCGCACGGGGCTACCTCAACGTGGAGGCCGCTCTCACAGAGTTCGAAGCCCATGAGGCCGGCCGGAAGAACATCAGCTTCACCATCTGGCGGTGGCTCAATCTGGAACTCTGGTGCCGGCGCTTTCTGGATCAACCGGCATGCGTCTGACCCTGCCGATCCTGCTGTTTGCGGGTGCCTTGCTCGTGCGCATCTTGTTCAATGTGTACATCGTGGGGTTTGAGGACTCTGGTTTTCAGCTCTATGCGGACTCGAAAGATTATGATGCGCTCGGCCTTTCACTTGCGAGTGGGTCTGGCTTCGCTGACAACCATGCTCCGAATACCTACCGACCGCCCGGGTATCCCTTTGTTTTGGCTGCGATTTACGGTCTCTTGGGGCACCACTATGCCGCAGTGACGATCGTCCAATCTGTTTTGGGAGCGCTCACCTGCGTCTTGGTCCTGCTGATCGGGGAGCGCCTCTTCACGCAGCGCGTGGGCATGATCGCAGCGACTATCGCTGCCGTGTACCCGTTTCTTGTCGTGTATACCGGGTTCGTGCTAGCGGAGACCTTGCTTGTTTTTCTCGCGACCCTGCTCCTCTATGTTCTGGCCAGACTACGGGAGCGCCCCTCTACCGGGTGGATTGCCCTTGGGGGGATTGTCCTGGGTATCATAAACCTGACGCGTCCAGCGACTATTTTTCTTCCCATCGCGCTCTTTTTTTGGCTCTGGATCGAATTCGGAAGCAGACGGCGGGCCCTGGTGATCGCCACCGCGATGATAGTCTGGATGCTGCTCGTCATTCTGCCCTGGACAGTAAGGAACTATGCGGTGACGCACTCTTTTGTTCTCATTAATACCTCCAATTATTACTGGAGTGCGCTGTATGGGGCCAACAACCGGACGATCATGCAGGACCCCGAGACGATCGGGGGGTGGATCGAACCCGGCCGGGTGGAAGGATATCGTCCTGATTTTCTCTTAGAGGACTACCGATCCGCCTTTTTTTCTTTTTTGCGACATTATCTGGGACACGAGCCCCTGGAGTTGTTGCGGCTGGAGCTTCACAAGCTGAAGCGGTTCTGGAGCCTCTTGCCGAAGACGACGTATCGGGACCAGATCATCAGTCTCTTCTCCTATGGGCTTCTCCTTCCTCTCTTCGTAGTCGGGCTGGTTCGCTCTCTGAAGGCTCATCCGAAGCCATGGTTGTTGATCTTCTGGATTCTCTATTTCTGTTTGATCACGTTGGTCACCTACGGCTCGACCAGGCTCCGATTGCCGGTCGAACCTGTGCTCATCCTCTTTGGCTCGGTGGCGCTGGAGAGGTTATGGATTACTCGACGAACGGGAGAGGCGCACGCGGAGGCATGTGCGGCATAGCAGGGATCTACAATCTGACGGGTCGCCCGGTTGATCTCCAGTTACTGGAGGCGATGACCCGGGTGCTTGCGCACCGGGGGCCTGACGGGGAAGGGTATGTCCTCCTTTCTCCTTGTGACAAGGGAAAGGCGATTCCGATCCCCGGCCGGCTCTCGGCTTCGCTGCGCTCTGCCCCGTCCGGTTATACGGTGGGATTTGGCCATCGCCGCCTTGCGGTCTTGGACTGTTCTCCCCTCGGCCATCAACCGATGTCGAGCGAAGACGGGAAAATTTGGATTACGTACAATGGAGAAGTATACAACTATCTCGAATTGCGAGAAGACCTTCAACAGCGGGGCTATGTCTTCCGTTCGATGGCCGATACCGAAGTGGTGCTGCAGTCCTATCGGGAATGGGGCATCGACTGCCTCCACCGGCTCAACGGCATGTTTGCCTTCGCCATTTGGGATACAGATCGGGCGCGACTGTTCTGCGCGAGAGACCGGCTCGGGATGAAACCGTTTTACTATCGGAGTGAGGGGGATCGCTTTGCCTTTGGGTCCGAGATCAAGGCTTTGTTGGAAGACGCCAATTTCGCGCGCTCGCCCAACCACCGGATGGTGCATGAGTATCTGGTCCTGGGGCTGCAGGACCATACGGAGCAGACCTTTTTTGAAGGAATACGGCAACTGCGTCCGGGTCATTTTCTCGTCATAGAGGATGGCCGCCTAGATATTGGAAAGTGGTGGGATCTTGACCGCCGGGATGGTCAGCCCGACATGCCGGATGACGCAGCCATCCGAACGTTCCGCGCGTTCTTTGAAGACGCCATCCGGCTCCATCTTCGGAGTGATGTATCGGTGGGGAGTTGCCTGAGCGGCGGCCTCGATTCCTCCTCCATCGTATGTACGATCCATCGGGTACAGGAAGCAGCACGCGTCAAAACTTTTTCGTCGTGCTTCGATGACCCCACTTGTGATGAACGGCCGTTTCTGCATGCCGTCGTTGCCCGCGTCGGAGCGGACAGCACCGAGGTGTTTCCTGACGGGCAGCGTTTGTTCGAAGAAATGCCCAAAGTCCTTTGGCATCAGGAGGAGCCGTTTGGAGGCACCAGCTACCTGGCCCAGTGGGTTGTGATGCGGGCGGCGTCCGAGAGAGGCGTGAAGGTCGTGTTGGATGGACAAGGGGGCGATGAATTACTCTGCGGATATCCTGGCTATTGGGGCTCGTATCTGGCTGATCTTGCAAGGCAGCTCGATGGGAAGACCTTGGCTCGCGAAGCCTGGGCGTATCGCGGTAGGCAAGGCAGGATTCATCCAACGGTGTGGTCAAATGCGGCACGCGCGATGCTTCCGATTGGAGTCGTGTCGAGGGCGCGCCACTGGCTCAAACGGCATGGCGCGTGGTTAAACCCGGAATTCGAGGCTCGGTACCCCTGCGCTCCCACGTATGAACCGAAATTCCCCACGGCTCTGGAGAATCACATCGCAGCCTATCTGCAGACCCATAGCCTGCCGGCCCTGCTGCACCATGAAGATCGTAATTCCATGGCCTTCTCCGTCGAAGCCCGGCTTCCCTTTCTGGATGCTCGCCTCGTCGAATTCCTCATACACATGCCGGCACGGCTGAAGCTTCGGAATGGGCTCAGCAAGTACCTCCTCCGTGAAGCCATGGCCGGGACCATTCCTGAGATGGTCAGAACCCGCATGGACAAGATGGGGTTTGTGACTCCGCAGGATCAATGGCTTCGGCACACGCTTCGCAGCGAGCTCGAGCAACTTTTCAATTCCCGGGCCTTTGCGGAACGGGGGTACTGGGACGCCCCAAAGGTCAGGAAAGCATATCGGGAGTATTGCGAGGGAGGGTTGAAGATCAGCGCCAGTGTCTGGCGCTGGGTCTGTTTGGAACTATGGCACCGGCGGTTTTTTCCGTAACGACAGGCCTCGTGGGGGGATCGTCAACCACGCCGCCTGATCTGGACTTTGGATCACGAAAGACGGAGTCGGAGACGGGGAAAGGGCGGATCAAGCTGATCATGCTGGCGGTGGGACTCGGCGTGGGAGGCACTGAAGGACAGATTTTGGAGATTGCCTCACGACTTGATCGCGAGCGGTTTGATGTCACGGTCTGCGCTCTCAAGGGGGACGATGTGATTGCATGGGAACTGCGGGCTCGTGGCGTTCGGGTCATCACCCTCAACGGGTCGGGGAAATGGGACGTCCGGGTGCTGTACCGGCTTTTCCAGTTCATGCGCAAGGAACGGCCCGATGTGATCCACTCCTTCATTTTTTTCGCCAATCTCGCCGCACGTGTGGTCGGGAAGATTCTTCGGGTGCCCCTGCGCATCTCATCGTACCGGGGCATTGAGGGGGAGATGAAGGGGCCGCGTCTCGCGGCGAATCGCTGGACGGGCGCGTGGGCGAATGTGACGACCTGTTGCTCGGAGGCTGTGCGTCGGATTGCACTTGCTCGGATCGGAGGGGACCCAGCTCGATATATCACGATCCCGAATGGTGTGGATATAGGGCGATTTGGTCATGGAGGGCGGCTCAAGAAGCAAGATCTTGGACTTCGTGATGGGCTGCCGATCATTGGAACGGTCTGTCGCTTGTATGAGCCTACCAAAGGGCTGCGGGTCTTGCTGGAGGCGGTGGCTGCGATGATACGACGGTCGCCCTCGCCCCGGTGCCAACTGCTGATTGTCGGGGAGGGACCGGCATTGAAGCTCCTGAAGGATTTCAGCGCAGGACTGGGAATCGCTCCGTGGGTGGTGTTTGCAGGGATGCGGCGCGACGTGTCTGAAATTCTTCCTCTTTTGGATCTGTTTGTGCTGCCCTCCCTCTCCGAGGGATTCGGGATTGCGATTGTCGAGGCCATGGCGGCGGGCCGACCGGTGGTGGCCACGGCTGTTGGCGGCATTCCGGAGATTGTCGTCGATGGCGAGACGGGTCTTCTTGTTCCGCCGGGTGATCCGTCCGCGCTTACAGCGGCGATGGATCATCTCTTGAGCCGCCCTGAACAGACCAGGGCCTTGGGTGCACGAGGCCGGGAACGGGTCCATGATCAGTTTTCCATTGAATCTGTGGTCAGGCGGCACGAAGAGCTCTACCAAGCAGGTGTGAAACGTCTGGCCTGATGGTTGCGTGACGTGAGGCTACCGCAATGGGCAAAATGGCTGCTGTGGGCTGTCCTGATTCTCGTGGTGCTGGCATTTGCCTCTCCGGTGGGGCTGAAGGCGCTGGGGGCGGCCTTGATCACGGACGATCCGCTCCACCCGGCCGATGCGATACTGGTCATTGGTGGCGAATCGCGTCAAGGCGATCGCGTGATGCACGCGGTCAAGCTCTTCAAGCGAGGCCTGGCGCCGCTGCTGGTGCTGAGCGGGACACCCTTGGGTTTTCGCACGCACGAGGCGGACGTCATGCGGCGGCATGCCGAATATCTCGGGGTCCCGCCGGCCCGCATCCTGACCGTGAAGCACGATTCCGACTCGACCAGAGAGGAAGCTGGGGTGGTCATGCCGATTCTGAAAGGCCGAGGCCTGAAAGAGGTGATCCTGGTCACGTCCAACTACCATACGGCCCGCGCCAAAAGGATTTTTGAACGGGCCGCGGGCCCATCTGGTCCGCGCTTTCTTGTATCTTCGGTGGACGACGGGCAATTCAAGCCGGAGGACTGGTGGAAGCGCCGCCGCTACGCGAAGACCTTCGTCTATGAGGCGATCAAGACCGTCTGGTCCGCCGTCGAGGTCGAGTGATGGTGTTGTACCTGCTGACGTTCGTCCTCGCGCTGTTGCTGGCCCTGTACGGGGTGCCGGTGGCGCGCCGTGCGGCGCTCCAGTTCAACGTCGTCGACCGTCCGGACGGGCGGCTCAAGCACCAGGCGGAACCGGTCCCTTACCTCGGCGGGCTCG
>VBOO01000075.1 GCA_005877505.1 Nitrospirota bacterium | reverse complement strand
GTCACCGGCCCGACCGGAAGCGGCAAGACCGTGACCCTCTATTCGTGTCTGCAGGCCCTCAACACTCCCGACGTGAACATTTCGACGGCCGAGGATCCGGTCGAGGTCAACTTCATGGGGACTAACCAGGTGCTAGTCCAGCCGGATATTGGGCTGACCTTTGCGACAGCCCTCAAGTCCTTCCTCCGCCAGGACCCTGACATCATCCTGATCGGTGAGATCCGGGACTTCGAAACGGGCGAGATCGCGATCAAGGCCGCGATGACAGGTCACTTGGTGTTAGCGTCAGTCCACACCAACGATGCGCCGGCGACGATCAACCGGCTCCTCAACATGGGCATCGAGCCGTTTCTGGTCGCCTCCTCCGTGATCCTGGTCATCGCCCAGCGGCTCTGCCGGCGCGTCTGTAAGGATTGCAAGGTGCCGGACCCGACGGTGACTGCGGAAATCCTGAGAATGGCAGGGGCCAGCACAGCGAATGAAGCGGACTACGTCAATATGACCCCGATGAAGGGAAAGGGCTGCACGACCTGTAACCACAAGGGGTACAAGGGGCGCCTCGCCCTCTACCAGATCATGCCCATCACGGAGCAAATTCGCGTGGGGATTCTGCGTGGCGCGTCGACGGACGAGATCAGGAAGATGACGCTTGACGATGGCGTGAAGACGATCCGGATGAGTGGGATCACCAAGGTCTGCCAGGGGATCACGACGCTAAAGGAAGTCGAGGGCGTTTCGATCGCCGAGTAGGCCAGAGGCCACAACTGACGACTTGAGGTGACTGCATGCCTGTCTTCGCATACGCCGGTACCGCGCGCGGAGGGAAGTCCGTCACCGCGGAGATCAATGCTGACACCCGGGAATCGGCGATCGAGAAGTTGCGTTCCCAGGGGATCACTGTCAAAAGCATCCAGGAGAAGAAGGCCAAGGCCCTCTTCGGCGAGAAGAAACAGAAGATCACCGATAAGGACCTCGTTGTCTTCACCCGGCAGTTCGCGACGATGATCAACGCCGGGCTTCCGCTGGTGCAGTGCCTCGAGATCCTCGCCACGCAGAGCGATAACAAGACCTTCGGCAGGCTGATCGGCGAGGTCAAGATGGATGTCGAATCCGGGACGACTTACGCCGACGCGCTGAAGAAGCACCCCAAAACCTTCAGCAGCCTCTACAGCAACATGGTGCAGGCCGGCGAGGTGGGCGGAGCGCTCGACATCACCATGCAGCGTCTGGCGAGCCAGTTGGAGAAGGCCGCGAAGCTGAAGGCCCAGATCAAGGCCGCCATGGTCTACCCGGCCGCCATCGTGGGCGTGGCGATCATCGTCGTGTCGGTCCTGATGGTTTGGGTCATCCCGATCTTCGCAAAGATGTTCACGGAGTTCGGCGGGACGCTGCCGGCTCTAACCCAGCTCGTGATCAGCCTCAGCGATTTCATGCAGAAGTACATCTTCTTCATGGTCATCGCCGCAGGGGTCGGCCTTTACGGGCTGAAGAAATACTACAACACCCCCGGAGGCAGGCTGACGATCGACGCGTTCATGCTCAAGCTGCCGGTGGCGGGGGATCTGATCCGGAAAATCGCGGTCGCGCAGTTTACGCGCACCTTCGGGACGCTGCTGCAGAGTGGCGTGCCGATCTTGGAGGGGCTCGAAATCGTCGCGCGGATCGCGGGGAACAAGGTCGTGGAGAACGCGATTTTGGAAGCGCGAAAGAGCGTGGGCGAGGGGAAGACGCTGTCCGAGCCGATCGGCAAGACCGGGGTCTTTCCTCCGATGGTCGTGCAGATGATCAATGTCGGCGAGGCCACGGGGGCGTTGGACGCGATGCTCGCGAAGATCGCAGACTTCTACGACGAGGAAGTGGACGCGGCGGTCACGGCCTTGACCTCACTCCTGGAGCCCGCGTTGATGGTGTTCCTGGGGACCATCATCGGGTTCATCGTCATCGCCATGTATCTTCCCATCTTCAAGATGGCGTCGGTTGTCGGCTAGGGTGCGAGGGCGGCTTCACGACATGTATGGACGCCCTGCGGGACAAGCTCAAATGGCTCATGGGCATCAGGGTTGCCGTCGTCACTCTCACCCTGGGGGTGCTGATCTATCTTCAGATCGGAAGGAGCACCCAGGCCATTCCCGCCTACTACGGCCTGATCGTCGGGACCTACCTCCTCACGATCCTGTACAGCCTCCTCGTTAATCGAATCCAGCGGCTCGTCCTATTCGCGTACCTGCAGATCGGCCTGGATATCCTGTTCGAAGCCGTCCTGGTGGCCATCACCGGCGGCGTGGAAAGCCCCTTCTCGTTGCTCTTCATCCTGTCAATCACCACCGCCAGTGCGCTCTTGTCCCGCAAGGGCGGACTGGCGGCGGCCTCGACCGCCGGCATCCTCTATGGGGCCATTGTGGACCTGCAATACTACCGGTCCACCTATCAGGTCGGGCTCTTTGAATGGCTGCCGGGGACGGACCTTCTGGTCACCGAGATGTTCTACAACCTGTCGTTGAACCTCCTCGGGTTCATCATGATCGGGTACCTGAGCGGCACCCTCGCGGAGAAACTGAGAAGCACCGGCGAGCGCCTGGAGGAGAAGGATCGCGACCTCACCGGCTTACGGGAGTTTCACCAGTTCGTCCTAGAAAGCATCGACAGCGGCCTCTTCACCACCAACCTTGAAGGGCGCCTCAGATCATTCAACCGGCGTGCCGAGGAGATCATGGGGTATAGCCAGGCGGAGGTCCGGGGGCGGCTCTGGTGGGAGGTCTTCGGCTGGCCGGCTCCGACCGGCCAGAGCGGGATCCTGCCGGCCGGCATGTCGCATCGACTGGAAGAAGTGGGGCGCCGTAAGGACGGAACCCCCCTGTTCCTAGCGATGAGCCTTGCACCCCTCCAGGCTCGGGGGCTGAGCGCCGGGATCGTGGGCGTCTTTCAGGACATCACGGATCTCAAGAAAAAGGAGGATGAGCTGCGGAGCAAACAGTGGCTCGCGACGATCGGCGAGCTCTCGGCCGGCCTCGCCCACGAGATCCGCAACCCCCTGGCGTCGCTTTCCGGCGCCATCCAGGAGATGCGGAAAGATCTGGACAGGCCCGACCTCAATCGGCCGTTGCTGGACCTTGCGCTCCGCGAGACCGAGCGGCTGAACGGGATTGTGTCGGACTTCCTGCAGTACGCGCGCCCGCGCCCGCTGAACCTCAAACAGTGTGACATCAATGAGTTGGTCCAAGACACGATCCATCTGCTTGAGCAGACACCCGACTACGGCGGCCAGATCCGCTTCGTACGGCAGTTGGCGCCTGACGGCGTCGTCGCGATGGTGGATCCGGACCAGATGCGCCAGGTGTGCTGGAACCTCGGCTTGAACGCCTGCCAGGCGATGCCTGCCGGGGGCACTTTAACGGTAGCGATCCGATGGTTGGCCCCACCAATCGGCGGGACGGAAGGCGAGTCCATCGAAATCGTGTTTGAAGACACTGGCCCGGGTATCCCGAAGGAACACCTGGACAAGCTTTTTTACCCGTTCTTTACGACGAAGGAGGGCGGTACTGGCCTCGGGCTCTCGTTGGTGCACCGGATCATGGATGAGCACAAGGGCAGCGTGCAGGTCGAGAGCGCGCCGGGCAAGGGCACGCGGGTGACATTGACGCTCCCGATCACCGGAGCCGCCGCGCAGGAGGCCAACTGACGGTGACGGCGCCAGCGAAGATTCTCGTCGTCGAAGATGATCGAAGCGTGCGTGAAGTCCTGAGCACCTTCCTCGGACGGGCTGGCCACAGCGTGGTTACTGCTGCAGACGCCCAGGAGGCGATCCAGATCCTCAAAGCCGACGGGTTCAATCTCGTGATCACGGACCTGAAGATGCCAGGCCGCCTTCAAGGCATGGATGTCCTCCGGGCCGTCAAAGAGGTCTCGCCCGATACCGCCGTCATCGTGCTGACGGCGTTCGCCAATCTTGCTGTGGGAGTCGAGGCGATGGATCTCGGTGCCTTTGACGTTTTGCCTAAGCCGTGGGGCGACAATGGGTATGTGGTCTGGAAGATTCGGATGGCGTTGGAAGCCCAGCGCCTCGTGATGGAAAACCGCTTCTTGAAGCGCGAATTAAAGGAACGGGCCGAATTCAAAAATATCGTCGGCACCAGCGAGCCGATGCGAAAAGTCTTCGATCTGATCAAGCGGGTGTCGGATAATTCCGGCACCGTCCTTATTTATGGAGAGAGCGGCACCGGTAAGGAACTGGTCGCGCGCGCCATCCACTATGACAGCGCCCGTCGGGACCGCCCCTTTGTCACCGTCAACTGCGGCGCCCTCCCGGAGCCCCTGCTGGAAAGCGAGCTATTCGGCCATATGCGGGGTGCCTTCACCGATGCGGTGTCCAACAAGGAAGGACTCTTCGAAGTGGCCGACGGCGGCACGCTCTTTCTCGATGAGATTGCTGAGACACCGCCGGGTATCCAGGTCAAGTTGTTGCGGGTGCTGCAGGAGCCGGAATTCCGGCGGGTCGGCGGGACGCGCACGATCAAAGTGGACGTGCGGATCATTGCCGCCACGAACAAGGATTTGAACAGAGCGGTCGCGCAGGGGCTTTTCCGGGAGGACCTCTACTACCGCCTGAACGTGATCCCGATCACACTCCCCCCCCTGCGGTCCCATCCCGACGATATTCCCTTACTGGTGCAGCATTTCCTCACCGTCTTCGGCCAGAAGGCTAACAAACCCGCTCTGACTGTGGCACCGGACGCGATGCGCGTGCTCCAGCAGCAGGAGTGGCGGGGCAACGTACGGGAGCTGGAGAACGTCTTGGAACGGGTAGTCGCTCTTGTGCCGGGCCCTCAAATTACACTGCCCGACGTTGCCCAATGGGTACAGGCGCCTTCACCAAACGGAGTGCCAAAAGTTCCGGCAGATATTCCGCCGGAGGGGCTCGATCTGGAATGTCTGGTCAACGGCATTGAGCGTGACCTCCTGGTCCGGGCTTTGGAGCGCACCGGGGGGGTGAAAACGGAGGCCGCCCGTCTGTTGAAGCTCAACACTCGGTCGTTCCGCTATCGCCTGGACAAGTACGACATCAAACCTGCGGACGAGGCGAGCGACGTTCCGGAGGAGGACGAGCGTGACTAGCCGCAGCATCGAAGTGGCGGCGCCTGGGAAAGTCAACCTCATCCTCCGCGTGTTGGATCGCAGACCCGACGGGTTTCACAACATCTGGTCGGTGATGCACGCCTTCGAGCTGGCGGATACCGTGGCGGTGGAGCTCAATGGCCAATCAGGTATCCGGCTGACCTGCGAGGGAGCCAACCTGCCAACCGACTCGTCGAATCTGGCCTATCGCGCGGCGGAACGCGTCCTCGCGCGGGTCCGGCGGCGGAAGGGGCTGCGCCTTCATGTGCGCAAGCGGCTGCCGGTGGCGGCCGGTCTTGGCGGCGGAAGCAGCAACGCGGCCGCGACCATCCAGGCGATGGCGGTCTTGCTAGACACTGGATGGTCCCGGACCGAGATGGCCCAGCTTGGGCAAGAAGTCGGCAGCGACGTGCCGTTCTTCTTTTACGGGCCTACCGCACTGGTCGAAGGGCGGGGGGAACAGGTCACCCCGCTGCAATTGGAAGCGGACCGGTGGCTGCTCTTGGTGAACCCCGGCATAGCGATCTCGACCGCCTGGGCGTACGAGCGTCTGGCAGCGGTTCGGACAGGACAGGCCATGAGAGTGCCCGGGCGGCTGCCCCGCCTTGCGGTCGATCATGGTGCCGAAGGTCCGCAACTGATGAAGTGGCACGACTTGCTTCCGCTGGTCGAGAATGATTTCGCCCCCGTGATGGAACGGGAGTATCCCGTGCTGCGGGAGATCCGGGAATTGCTGCTCATGCGCGATGCGCAGGCGGCGGTCCTGTCCGGCAGCGGCGCGACGGTCTTCGGGGTGTTTGGCGAAGAGCGTCCGGCTCGGATCGCAGCCGAAGGCCTTGATCGCCGTCCGGGCTGGAAAGTCTGGGTGACCCGGACACAGTGGGACCCGACTCCGGCCTGTCGCGGTTGACAAGCAGAAGAGCGATAGATTAGGGTAACGCGTTTTCCTCCGTGACGAATCACCGGCATCTACGTCGAAGGGTGTATCCAGATGCATGAATTGAAGATGTTTGCCGGGAACTCGAATCCGGCGCTTGTCAAAGAAATTTGCGACTGTCTGGGAATCGCGCAGGGGGACGCGCTTGTCTCCATGTTCAGCGACAGCGAGACCCGGGTGCAGATCAACGAGAACGTGCGCGGGAAAGACGTCTTTGTCTGCCAGTCGTGTTGCGATCCGGTCAACAAGCATCTGATGGAACTCTTGCTCATGCTCGATGCCCTCAAGCGGTCCTCGGCCTACCGGATCACCGCCTTGATCCCGTACTATGGCTACGGGCGCCAGGATCGGAAGGACCAGCCCCGCGTGCCGATCTCCGCCAAGCTGGTGGCGGACTTAATCACCACCGCGGGCGCCGATCGGGTCCTCACGATGGACCTGCATGCGGGACAGATCCAGGGGTTCTTCAACATCCCGGTGGACCACCTGTATGCCACCCCTGTGTTGCTCGAGTATGTGACGCAGCGGGGAGACCGTGACCTCGTTGTCGTTTCGCCGGACGCAGGCGGCGTGGAGCGCGCCCGGGCCTTCGCCAAGCGGTTGCAGGCCAGTCTCGCGATTATCGACAAGCGGCGGGAGGGGCCCAACGAGTCTCAGGTCATGCACATTATCGGCGACGTGATCGGGCGCGACGCCCTGTTGCTAGACGACATGATCGACACGGCCGGCACGATCGCCCAGGGCGCGCAGGCCTGCATCGAGCACGGCGCGCGCCGCGTCTGGTCGGCCTGCACGCATCCGGTCCTCTCTGGACAGGCCCTGGATCGCTTGAACGCGTCAAGATTGGAGGAAGTGGTGGTCACCAACACGATTCCGCTCAACGGCAAGGACCGCTGGTGTGCCAAGCTGAAGGTGCTCTCCGTCGCAGCATTGCTGGCAGAAGCCGTCAAGCGCATCCATGAAGAAGAGTCGGTAAGCTCGTTGTTTGCATAGACACGTCCTGGTTCAGGAAAGGGTAGGGTATGCAGGTTGACATGAAGGTTGAGGCCCGTGAGGCGGTCGGAAAGGGAGTCGCCCGGACCCTGCGGCGGCAAGGCAAGATTCCGGGTGTTCTCTACGGGCAGGGCGAGTGCATTAGCCTGACGATCGATCCTGCCGAGATACGCAAGGTGCTTCGAGGGGAGTCCGGCTCCAACACGCTCCTCACGCTGAGCATTGCGAAGGGCGGCAACGAGATGAAGCGGACTGCGATGCTGCGGGACTACCAATTGGATCCGGTGACCGGAGCGATCCTGCACGCGGACCTCTTCGAGGTGGCGATGGACAAGCCGATCCGCGTCCGCGTGCCGGTGTCTGTCACTGAGGGGACGCCAGCGGGTGTGGCCGAAGGAGGCATTCTCCAGCACAACATGCGCGAACTGCACATCGAGTGTCTGCCTAGGCAGATCCCGGCGCACATCCTGGTGGATCCGACCCCGCTCAAGATCAATCAGGGAATCCATATCAAGGAGGTGCCTGCTCCCCCCGGTGTCCGGATTCTGGACGACCCCGATAGGATGGTGGTCAGCGTTGCGGCCCCGATCTCGGAAGCCAAGCTGGAGGCCTTGCTCACTACGACGCCGGCTGGCGAAACGGCGGCGGAACCCGAGCTAATCGGCAAGGCGAAAGAGGAAGAAGTGACCGAGGAAGCCGCAGTCGGTGGCGAAAAAGTCGCCGAGAAGGCCGGCGACAAGGGCGGCGCGAAAGCTGGGGAGAAGGCCGGCGTGAAAGCTGGCGACAAGGGCGGCGCGAAAGGAGCTGCGGCGCCTGCTGCCGAAGCGAAAGAGGACAAGAAGGAAGGCAAGGAAGCCAAGGATACGAAGGGGGAGAAAAAGAAGTAGCGTTGCGGCTCATTGTCGGTCTCGGCAACCCAGGTCCAGCCCATGCCGACACCCGTCATAATGTGGGCTTCCGGGTCGTGGAGGTCCTGGCGGCCCAAGCCGGGATCCGGTTCAGGCGACACGGCGAAGTGCTCAGGGCCGAGGGACGCCTGTCGGCGCAGGCGGTCACGCTGGCCAAGCCCCAGAGCTACATGAACCGCAGTGGGCCGGTCGTCGCCGCGCTGATTGGGGATCTTGGCCTCGACCTCAGCGCAGTGATCGTCGTCCACGACGATCTCGATCTCGAACCGGGTCGCCTACGCATCAAGGCCCGCGGGGGGCACGGCGGCCACAACGGGGTCCTCTCCATCATCGATGCTCTGGAGTCTGATCGGTTCGCCCGCGTCAAGATCGGGATCGGACGTCCACCGGATGACGTGGAGCCGGGGAACTATGTGCTGGCTCCCGTGTCCGCCCGCGAGCGGGCGGTGCTGGAGGAGGCGGTCCTGCAGGCCGCGAAGGCGGTGGAGTGTTGGGTCGGCGAAGGCTTGATGGCGGCCATGAACCGATTCAACGTCAAGCCGGAGCTTAAAGATCGTTAAACGTTATACGTAAATCGTGAGGACCTGCTGAATCTCCAGATGCTTATTCTTCAACGTATAACGATTAACGAATAACGTCTTTCCCCCGGCAACACATCATGGCGCTCAATTGCGGCATAATCGGCTTGCCCAACGCGGGCAAATCGACGATCTTCAACGCCCTGGTGGGCGGCAAGGCGCATGTCGCCAACTACCCGTTTTCCACCGTCGAGCCCAATGTCGGCGTGGCGGTCATTCCGGATGAACGGCTGGCGAAGCTGACGCAGATCTTCAAGTCCAAGAAAACGACACCGACGGCCATCGAGTTCCGCGACATCGCGGGGCTGGTGCAGGGATCGAGCATCGGCGAGGGGCTGGGCAACCAGTTTCTGAGCCAGGTCCGGGAAGCGGACGCGCTGGTGCACGTGGTACGCGCCTTCGAAAATCCCGACGTGGTGCATGTGGTGGGCGCGATGGACCCGGAACGCGATATCGGGCTGATCGAAACCGAGCTGATGCTGGCGGACCTGCAGACACTGGACCGGCGGCGGGAGAAACTGGACAAGAAGGTGCGGGCCGGCGAGGCCGGAGCCGTGCAGGAGAAGGCCTACGTGGACGCGCTCATCGAGCGGTTGAGCAAAGGGGAGTGGATCGGGGCCCAGACGGACTCTACGGCGGAGCAGACCTGGCTGCGGGAGTACCAGTTGCTGACGGCCAAGCCCATCGTGTTCGCTGTCAACATCGGGGAGGGCCAGGACAGCAGTCCGGCCGTGCGGCGGGTGGAAGAGCTGGCGTGCGTTCGCGGAGCCCGGGCCGTGGCGATCTGCGGCGCCATTGAAGCGGAGGTCGCGGCCCTGCCTCCCGAAGAACGGTCGGGCTACTTCCGGGAACTTGGCATGGGCGAAGGAGGACTGGTCCGGCTGGTTCGCACAGCCTATGAGCTCTTACACCTCATCACGTTCTTTACCGCCGGGGAGATCGAGTCCCGTGCCTGGACGATCCGCCAGGGCACGAAGGCTGCCTCGGCTGCCGGGAAGGTTCATTCCGACATGGAACGGGGCTTCATCCGGGCGGAAGTCTATCACTACGATGACCTGGTCGCGTGCGGCAGCGAAGCTGGTGTCAGGGAGAAAGGGCTGTTTCGGCTGGAAGGCCGGGACTATGTCGTGAAAGACGGAGACGTGCTGTTCTTCCGGTTCAACGTTTAGAACGCCGCTCATGACCCGTTGCATCGACCCATTGCATCAGTGGAGCAATGGGTTCCCCGGCAACGGGTACCCCGACCTCGCGATATCTGTACGCCGCAGGCGCTGGCCCCTGCTTATCCAGTGCTTAACCTTGATTCTAGCGACGCGCTGTGTTAGGGTGAGCCGTTTTTTGTAATTACCCCCTTGCTCCGGACTCGGTTCCGGGGCTTTAGATCCGGGAGGAGGTTTCTTCAGTATGCCCCAGCTCTATGAGTCCCTCTTCATCCTACGCCCCTCGTTGGCCGATGAAGACATCCCCAAAATGCTGGACAAGGTGAAGGCTACGGTGGAACGGGCTGGCGGAACTGTTGAGCGCCTGTCCAATTGGGGCAAGCGAAAGCTCGCCTATGAAATCAAACAGGAGAAGAAGGGTATCTATGTCCAACTCAACTATCGCGGGAACGGGGCCGTCGTCGTCGAGTTGGAACGCCTGTTCCGGTTGGACGACTCCGCGCTCAAGTATCTGACCGTGAAGATTGAGGACACCAAGCTGCCTCCCGCCGCGACCGACCCCGCCAAAGAGCCGGAGCATGGCGGGATTCAATAAAGTCATTCTCATGGGCAACCTCACCCGGGACCCAGAGATCCGGTATGCGCCCAGCGGGACGCCTGTGGCCAATTTCGGGCTGGCGGTCAATCGCCGGTACCGGCAAGGCGACGAAATGAAGGAAGAAGTTTGCTTCGTAGACATCGTCGTCTTCGGCAAGCAGGCGGAGACCTGTAGCCAGTACCTCAGCAAGGGGAACGGCGCCCTGGTCGAAGGCCGGCTCCAAATGCGCAAGTACGAGACGAAGGACGGGCAAAAGGTCACGAAGCACGAAGTCGTGGCGGAAACCGTCCGATTTCTCCCCAAGCGGATGGAGCAGGGTGGGGAGGAGCCGGTGCGGGAACCGATCGAGGAGGTTCCTCCTCCGTACGAGGCGGACGAGCCGGCCTAAGGACCAGAAAGGAACGGGATTGTGGAACGAGGACGTTTTCAGCGCCGGCGGGTATGCCGATTCTGCCATGATAAGGTCGCCATTGATTATAAGGATGTCGGCCTACTCCGCAATTTCCTGACCGAACGGGGCCGGATCATTCCGCGCCGGATGTCGGGCAATTGCCTGGGGCATCAGCGAGAGCTGACGATTGCCATCAAGCGGGCGCGGACGATCGCGCTCGTGGGCTTTGCGGAAGAGCGGTAGGCTCACGGCACCGTGCTCAGGAGGCGAGCCACTCTGCTGACGTCAAGGGAAGTCTCCATGACCCAGATCCCGATCTCGGAGATTCCGGAAGAGGGGTTGCCCCTATCCTACAGCGAGGATCCGGTCGAGCTCGACCTCGCCGTTCCAGGCGTGCGCTTCCTACAGGCAATTGCGGTGGACCTCGTCCTCGTGAAGGCCGCCCCAGTGATCAGCGTCACCGGGGGTATCAAGGCATCGGTCACATGCGAGTGCGTCCGGTGTCTGAGCCAGTTTCAAGTCCCCCTGGACATCCCGGTCGCGACGCAGTTCCGGCCGGCACCGGCGCCCTTGCCTCCCGGGGAATATCAGATGCCGTCCGAGGAGGCCGAGGATTACTATTATCAGGACGGCGTGGTCGTCCTGGACGATCTCGTCCGGCAGGAAGTGATCCTGGCAGTCCCCTTCAGCCCGCAGTGCCGCGCGGACTGCCAGGGGTTGTGTCCTCAGTGCGGGCAGGACCTCAATGTCGGCACCTGCGCATGCGCCCCACCTCCAGATCCCCGGTGGGCGGTGCTGCGTGAATACCTGAAGGGGAAGTAGCGTCCGGGTCGTCCGGGGCGCATGAAAGAAGGGCTTCATGCCGAATCCCAAGCACAGACATTCGAAGGCGCGGCGCGACAAGCGACGGACGGCGAAGGTCAAGATCCGTTCCGTGAGTCTCTCCGTCTGCCCCCAGTGCCACCAACCGAAACTCCCGCACTACACTTGTCTGACGTGCGGGACCTACAAAGGTCAGGAAGTCATCGCCGTCGAAGAAGCTTGAAGCGAGGCCCATGCCTGTAATGAAGATCGCGCTGGATGCGATGGGTGGTGATCACGCCCCCGCCTCAGAGGTCGAGGGCGCCGCGCTGGCAGTGCGTGAATATGGAATCGAGGTCGTCCTGGTTGGCGATGAAACGCTAGTAAAGGCGGAACTCCGCCGGCAGGGCGTCGGGGATCTGCCAGGCTTGACGGTGCACCACGCCCCCCAGCGGGTCGAGATGCACGAGCAGCCCTCGCAGGTCGTCCGCCGCAAGCGGGACTCCTCCATCTGGGTCAGCACGGAGCTGGTCAAGAAAGGCGAGGCGGTCGCCATCATCAGCGCCGGGAACACGGGCGCCACCGTGGTCACCGCGTTTTTCCTCCTGGGTGTCCTGAAGGGCGTCGAGCGGCCGGCCATCGCGACACTGCATCCCACGTTGATGGGCCAGTCGATCCTCTTGGACGTCGGAGCGACGGTAGACTGCTCCCCGACCCAACTGACTCAGTTCGCGATCATGGGGCACGAATACGCCCAACACGTCTTTAACAAAGCGCACCCCACCATCGGTCTGCTCAGCATCGGGGAGGAGGAGACCAAGGGGAACGAGGTCACGAAGGAGACGTTCAAACAACTGAAGGAGAGTCCGCTGAACTTCATAGGGAACGTCGAAGGGCGTGACATCTTCACCGGTGCAGCGGACGTCGTAGTGTGCGACGGCTTCATCGGGAACGTGTCCCTCAAGATCGCCGAAGGCATGGCCGAGGCACTGAAAAAAATGCTTTTCAAGGAGATCGCTGCCGGCACCCTGCTGAGCCGGATCGGGTACGCGTTGCTCAAGCGTGCGTTCGGCCGGTTCAAGCGGCGGATGGATTACGCCGAAGTCGGCGGCGCGGTCCTTCTGGGCGTCAACGGCATCTGCATCATCTGTCACGGCCGCTCTTCGGGCCGGGCCGTCAAAAACGCGATCCGCGTGGCCAAGGAGTTCTTCGAGGGGCACGTGAACGAACATATCCAGCGCGATATCGAGGAGAGCGTAGCCCTCTTCGGGGACAAGAGCACGGACCCCGCTCGATGAGGGCTCGCATCGTGGCCACCGGCTCCGCCGTCCCTGGGCGCATCCTGCGCAACAGCGATCTCGAACGCATGGTCGCCACCTCCGACGAGTGGATCGTGGGAAGGACCGGAATTCGCGAGCGCCGAATTGTCGACGGCGGCGTGGCCAGTTCTGACCTGGGGACCGACGCGGCCCGTGCGGCGCTGTCGGCGAGTGGATGGGCCCCGGCCGACCTCGACCTCATCCTGGTCGCCACCTGTACTCCTGACATGCCCATGCCGTCGACGGCCTGCCTCCTCCAGCGGAACCTGAAGGCCTCCCGGGCGATCGCATTTGATCTGGCCGCCGCCTGCTCCGGATTCCTGTACGGCCTCTCGGTGGCCGACCTCTACGTGCGCTCCGGGACGTGCCGCCGGGTGTTGCTCGTCGGCACGGAGGTGATGTCCAGCGTGCTCGACTGGACGGACCGGCGCACCTGCACCCTGTTCGGCGACGGGGCCGGCGCGGCCTTGCTGGAACCGTCCGATGACGATCGGGGTGTTCTCTCCACCCATTTGCACTCCGACGGCGACCTCTGGGACTTGGTGTGCGTGCCGGGCGGCGGGTCCCGCTTGCCTGCGTCGGACGCGATGCTTGCCGGCCGGCAGCAGTACCTCAAGATGAAGGGTAGCGAGACCTTCAAGGTGGCCGTCAAGACCTTGGAGGCGGCGGCCCGCGAGGCCCTGGAGGCCAACAAGCTGGCAGTTGCGGATGTGGACCTGTTCATCCCCCATCAGGCGAATGTGCGCATCATCCAGGCTGTGATGGATCGTCTCGGCGTACCCCAGGACCGCGTCTTCCTGAATTTGGACCGCTACGGCAACACCTCGGCGGCGTCGATCCCACTGGCCTTGGATGAAGCGGTGCGGACCGGGCGGATCTCGCCCGGCAGTCGGATTCTGATGGTGGCGTTCGGGTCGGGCCTGACATGGGCATCGGCCTTGGTGAAGTGGTGATACAGCGAT
>VBOO01000195.1 GCA_005877505.1 Nitrospirota bacterium | reverse complement strand
TTACTTGGTTATGTGATACTAATGGTGATACAGGTAGGGCGGATGATTAGACATCTTCAACATAAGGAGTTATGCGATCATGGAACGGAAGAAGAAAAACGGGGTCACGTCACTGACGGACCGCGAGCAGGAAATCCTCCAGTTAATCTGGAACGGCCTCAAGAACCGAGAGATCGGGACACGCCTCAAGATCAGCGTGAAGACGGTCGAAGCGCACCGCGCCAACATGATGAAGAAGCTCCGGGTGTCGAACGCCGCCCAACTGCTCAAAGCCGCCATCGAGGAAGGATTCATCCGGGTGCGGCGGAGCTGACGGGACCGGTGCCGACTCGCTGCTTGAGAACCTCGTACAGCACGACCGCCGCCGCCACCGAGGCATTAAGGCTCTGCACCTTGCCCTGGAGCGGGATGCGGACCAGCCCATCGCAACGGCTGGCGACCAGCGGCCGGATCCCTCGACCTTCACCGCCCACGACCAACGCCACCGGGCCGCGATAATCCACGTCCCAATAGCGTCGGGTCCCTTTCGCGTCGAGCCCATAGACCCAGAAGTTTTCCGCCTTGAGGCGTTCGACGGCCTGCGCGACATTGACGACACGGGCGACGGGAAGATGCTCGATGGCGCCCGCCGAAGCCCGGGCCACGGTCGCGGTCAGGCCCACCGCGCGCCGAGTCGGCAGGAGCACGCCCTGCGCGCCCGCCGCCTCAGCCGTCCGCACGATCGCGCCGACATTGTGGGGATCTTCGATGCCGTCGAGCACGAGCAGGAGAGGCGAGTCCAGCCGGCGCACCGTTTCGAGAAGCTCATCCAGAGACAGGTAGACCTTCGCCGGAGCGACGCCCACCGCGCCTTGGTGCCTCCGGGATCCGGTCCGACGATCCAGGTCCTGGCGCGCCTCGAAGGCCACGGGCACGTGGCGCGCCTTGGCCAGCCGCAGAATCTCCTCCACCGCGCGACCCCGACGGCCCTCCTGCAGATAGACCCGGTGGAGCGCCAAGTGCTTCGCCCGGAGCGCTTCGAGCACCGGATGCACGCCGTAGAGGAGGTCGGTCGAAGCCGCGAGGCTCATCGCTTCCAGCGGGTCGTCCCGTCCGTCCGGTCCTCAAGGATAATGCCCTGTGCGGCAAGGGCCTTCCTGATCTCATCGGCCCGCGCAAAGTCTCTTCTGCGCCGGGCATTGTTCCGCTCGGCAATTTGGCGCTCGACCTCCGCATCAGTCAAATCGGGGACAGATTTGAAATCTGTCCCCATCTTGAACTCCCACTCGCGCACGGGCACCTGGAAGAGACCGAGTACATCCCCATAGCGCCGGAATGCCGCGAGGGCCTGCTGCGCAACGGCCGACGAGACACCGCCCGCAAGTTTCGTGTTGAGTTCGCTTCGAAGCGCCTGCAACGCGGCGAGCGCGGCGGGCGTGCTGAAGTCGTCGTCCATGGCGCGCTCGAAGTCCGCCGCCACGGTTTTGAGCGCGCTTGTGACCCCCGTGTCGGCCGCTCCTTTCGATGCCGTGATCTCTGTCAATCGCTGAAAGAGATCGTAGAAGTTATTGATTCCGGCCCTCGCTTGGCGCAGCGCGTGGTCTGAGAAATCGATGGGACTGCCATAGTGCGTCGAGAGAAGGAAATACCAGACCACTTCGGCAGTCACGTGCTCCGGCGCCGGGAATTTCTCGAAGATCTCCCGCACCGTGAAGAAGTTGCCCAGCGACTTGGACATCTTCTCGCTGTCCACGGTGACAAAGCCATGGTGGACCCAGTACCGGGCGAACTCTTTCCCGGTCGCCGAGCAGGACTGGGCGATCTCATTCTCATGGTGCGGGAAGATGAGGTCCTGGCCGCCCCCATGCATGTCGAACGTGTCGCCGAGGTGCTTGATCGCCATGGCGGAGCATTCGATGTGCCAGCCCGGACGTCCGGGACTCCACGGACTCGGCCACGCTGGTTCACCAGGCTTCGAGGACTTCCACAGCGCAAAGTCCATCGCGTTGCGTTTCCGCTCATCCACTTCGACACGAGCGCCTGCCTGCAGCTCGTCGAGCTTGCGCTTGGAAAGCCGCCCGTAGGCGGGAAACTTCTGGACCTCAAAGTAGACATCGCCGTTGACCCGGTAGGCGACGCCTTTCTCAAGAAGGACGCGTATGAGCCGGATGATCTCCTCCATGTGTTCGGTGGCCTTGGGTTCCACCGTTGCCGAGCGGACCCCAAGCCGCCCCATATCGCGATAGTAGGCGTCGATGTACCGGGCTGTCACGGCCTGCCACGGGAGACTCAGTTCCCGGGCCCGATTGATGATCTTATCGTCCACGTCCGTGAAGTTCTTGACGAACGTGACGTGGAAGCCTCGGTATTCCAGGTAGCGGCGGATGACGTCGAAGACGATGGCGCTGCGGGCGTGGCCGAGATGACAGTCGTCATAGACCGTCACCCCGCACACGTACATGCGGACTTGGCCGGGCACCAGCGGCTCGAACGGATCCTTCCTGCCGGTCAGGGTGTTGAAGACCTTCAGCATGCGTCCGCGCTCCATGCAAAGGCTCCGATGAAGGGGACGAAGACACAGTCGCCCAATTCGCTGATGATCAGTTGCCCCCCTTGTTTCACGCCCAACTGCAGACGCTGCACGTGGCGGTCGCCGACCGGAATGACCAGCCGCCCGCCTTCCCGCAACTGATCGACGAGCAACGGCGGCATACTCGGAGACCCGGCCGCCACCAGGATGGCATCGAACGGCGCGGCGTCTGCCCACCCGTAGGTCCCGTCCCCGATCCGTATCGCCACGTTCCGGTAGCCCATCTGGTCAAGCCGCGCGCGCGCCTGCAGGGCCAGCGATTCCATCCGTTCGATGGAATAGACCCGCTCCGCCAGCTCGGCCAGGATCGCTGTCTGATAGCCGGACCCCGTCCCGACCTCAAGGACCCGATCGGTCTCTCGGAGCGCCAGGGCCTGCGTCATCAGCGCCACGATGTACGGCTGTGAAATGGTCTGCTTCTCGCCGATCGGCAACGCCGAATCCTCGTAGGCGCGATCAGCCAGGCCTGCCCCGAGAAACAGATGCCGGGGGACCTTGCGCATTGCTTCCAGGACGCGGGAATCAGTGATGCCACGGCGGACGAGTTGCTCCTCGACCATTTTCAACCGGGCGTGGTCAGGATTGATCATCACTGGAAGGGCTCACGATTTTATGGGGACAGATTTGAAATCTGTCCCCATGCGGGGTTTGGTCGGGGCGGCGGGATTTGAACCCACGACCACTCGCACCCCAAGCGAGTGCGCTACCGGGCTGCGCTACGCCCCGAACCTTTCAGCCTGGTCCGGCCTGGATCGATTTACGTCGAGTTGCCGAGAACCTTCAGCATCTCCTGGACCTCGTGCTTCACGCGCCTGACCACCTCGACCGTATCGCGCGAAGGCCGCCGCTCCTGCATGCCTGCCCGCGTATGCCACCGACGCTTCAAACCCTCCAGCGTGAACCCCTGCTCGTACCGCATCCGTTTGATCTGGAGGAGCATCTCGATGTCCTTCGGGGTGTACTTCCGCTGCCGACCCCTGGTCTTCTGGGGACGAAGGAACCCGAGTTCAGATTCCCAGAACCGCAGGACATACGCGGGGAGGCCGGTCAGCTGGCTCACTTCGCCGATCTTGTAGAAGAGCTTCTCTCCGACTGTGGCGCTCGTGCCGTGGTCGGATGCTGACGTCCCGGTCGCCATCACAGTCGGCGCAGGTGTTTAGTTCACGTATTTCTTAA
>VBOO01000194.1 GCA_005877505.1 Nitrospirota bacterium | reverse complement strand
GTAGAAGTTGCTGCCGCTTTGCTTGGCGAGCGTGGTGCAGTAGGCCTGCGCGTCCTGGCTCGTCATGGCGACGGGGTCCCGAGGGCGGCCACGACTTCCGTGGCGCCAGGGAGCAGGGAACAGATCCGCATGGTCAGCTCCAGAACCGTCGCTCGAGGGCTTCCAGATCGTACCCCTTCAGTGTGGACGCGACGGCATCCGCGTCCGCGAGCTGGTCGGCCGGATAGGTCGTCGAGACCGCCAGGCACCGCATCCCGGCCGCATGGGCCGCCTGGACGCCCGCGATGGTGTCTTCAATGACGAGACAATCCGACGCCTGGACCGCCGCCCGTCGGTTCAGGGCCTGCAAGGCGTGCCGGTATCCTTCCGGATCGGGCTTCCCGTTCTTGACGTCTTCGGCCGCGGTGATGTGCTCGAAGCTGGAGCGCAGACCGGCGGACTTCAGGATGAGTTCGACCTCGTGGCGCAGCGCGCCCGACACGATCGCCAGGCGGTAGCGGCCAGCCGCACGCGTGACGAAGTCCCCGATGCCCGGATACACGACTGGCGTGATCGTGATCTGCTCGAGCATCAGGGCGGCTTTCCGCTCGACGAGGCGGCGAACGGTCTCCGGCGGGGTGGGCCGCCCGTGAGCCGCCAGGATGGCCTGGAAACACCCTTTGTCATCCAGGCCCACGTACTTCCGGTAATAGTCCTGTTCATTGAGCGGGAGCCCTTCTTCGTGCAAGACCTGCTGGAACATCCTGAAGTGAAGCGGCTCGGTGTCAGCCAGGACGCCGTCGAAATCGAAGATGATCGCCTTCAGCACGGACGTGTTCTGCGTGCTCCTAGGAAGGCGGCATTATAGCATTTCTCCCGAACGGGCTTCGGAGAATGAAACGCGGCTTCTCCTGGCTAGTTCAGGATCAGGCCAGCGTATCCGACCACGCGATGGACATCGCCGCTGACATCCGCCGATGTCGCGTAGCGTACGAGTTGCGCCTGGCGGGCGCCCAAGGCCCGGGCGGCGAAGAGCACGGCGGTGGTGGGGACATACCCGCACATGGTCACCTGATGGGTCTCGACGGTCTGGTGGAGACGCTCCCCGTCGAGGGCGTGGATCGTCTCGATCGCCAACTGGTCCTGCTGGTGGGCGAAGGTCTCGGCGGTCAGCCCCGGAGGGGGGAACTGGCCGAAGCCCGGCCCGCAGTGCGTGAGGTCGGTGCTCGCGATGAGGAGCGGGGGCGCGGGAGTGTCCTGGATGACGGCAGCGAGCGCGGCGCCTACGGCCCGGCAGGTCTCGAGATTGTGGAAGCCGAGGACGATGGGCAGGATCTGGATGTCCGGTCGCAGCGCGTGGAGGAATGGGAGCTGGACCTCGAGGCAGTGCTCGCTGAGATGGGCGAGATGGTCCGGCTCTGCCTGAGGGCAGCACGCCAGAAAGGACCGGGCCAAGTCTGCCGCAACCGTCAGCGAGCCGCCGGGCAGCAGCCACTCGCCCTCGCTATAGACCGAGAGCGGCGGACCGAAGCCCGTATGGTTGGGACCGACCAGAATCGCGGTGGAAGGAAGCGTGACCCGGCTGTAGACGGCTCCTGCGACGGCGCCGGAGTACATCAGCCCGGCGTGGGGACAGATGATGGCGGGCGCGGCCATACGGGGCGTGTCGGGCTCAAGCAGAACACGCACCTGCTCGCGCAAGCGCTCCGGTGTCCCTTCGTAGAAGCGGCCGGCGCAGGCGGGGGGGCGTTGTGCTGGTAGCGTTCCCATGATCCTATCCGCTCAACACCCTCGCCTCCGCTAGGATGGACGCTGGGCCAGCAGCGCGGCGGTGAACGGTCCCGTGCGCGGGTCCAGGGCCCCTTCGCGATAGGCGAGCACGCGGAGTTCTCGGCATAGAGAGAGCAGTTCGTTGTGGCCCAGGCAGAACTCGCGCCGCCGGGGATGGTTGAACCGTTCGTGATTGTCGATGAGGAAGGTTTCATACACGAGCAGGCCACCCGGCTTGAGCGCGCGCATGATCTGGGGAAACAGGTCCCGCTGCAGATAGTAAAACGCCACGATCAATTCGAAGGAGGCGGGGGGGATCGCCGGCACCTGCTCGAGGTCCACCAGGCGTGTCGTGATGGTGGAGAGCCCCAGCGCGTTGGCCGTGGCCTGCACCACCTCAAGCGCCGCGGCGTCCCGGTCCCAGGCCTCGACGAGGAATCCTTCCTGGGCAAGATAGAGCGTGTGCCTGCCGCGTCCGCAGGCCAAATCCAGCGCGTGCCCCGGAGTCAGGAGGTGCCGGTGTTGCGTGAGCCAGTCGGCGGGCCGGTCCCCGTGCGGGTCGCTGGCTGCCTGTCGCGTGATCCTGGCGCCGGTGGATTCGCGGACCCCGTGCACCGGCGGTTTGAGCTTACGGACCCAGAGCTCGACGGCCGACACGGGAAACTGAGAGAGGAGGGCCTGGGCGAGCCGTTCGGCCAGGGCTTCCAACAAGTGGAACCGTTCGGTCCGGGCGATGTCGAGGACCCGGTCGGCGACCTGCGTATAGTCCACGGTGTGCGCCACGTCGTCCGTGGCGGCCGCCACACGCATGTCGAAGAACAGCTCGAGATCCACCGCCATCGGTTGAGGAGTCTCGCGCTCGCGCTCCGAGACGCCGCAATAGCCTTGAAACTCCAGTCGCTCAATGACCAGCCGGTCGCTCACGGTGTGGCTCCTGCATGGGGTTCGCGAGGACACGCTACCGAGACTCTGCGGGCAATGTCAAGGCGAAGACCTCCGGGAATTCCCCTTGACTTGGATTCCGGCAGGCTCCTACAATTCACTGAATGATCGCGCCTTTTTTTCATACTAGAGGGCCGTGACCCATGAGCGAGTTTACCCATTTCAACGAATCCGGTCGGGCCCGGATGGTGGATGTCTCCGAGAAGGCCGCCACCCACCGGACGGCGACGGCCCAAGCACGGATCCTCATGCAGCCGGAGACCCTGGAGAAGATCCGCCGTGGGAAGATCGCCAAGGGGGACGTCCTCGCCGTGGCACAAACGGCCGGGATCATGGGAGCAAAGCGCACGCCGGACTTGATCCCCATGTGCCACCCGCTCCTGATCACCAGCGTGGACATCGGGTTCAAGGAAGAGCCGCAGCCCGACCGCAACGGCTACTGCAGCATCACGGCGACGGCGACCGTCAAGACCACCGGGCAGACCGGGGTCGAGATGGAGGCCCTGACAGCGGTGTCCGTCGCCGCGCTCACGATCTACGACATGTGCAAGGCCGTGGACCGGGGGATGGTGTTCACCGACATCGGCCTCCTGGAGAAGACCGGAGGCAAGTCTGGCACTTATAGGCGCAAGACTTGAGAAGCGTGAGTATGAGTAACACCCGGGAAAAGGGCGCGTCCCACGGGAAGGGAGCCTGGTCTGACAGG
>VBOO01000188.1:5323-5793 GCA_005877505.1 Nitrospirota bacterium | reverse complement strand
GGCGCGATGGTCTTCATATTCACAATTCAGATTGCCGCAAGGGCATTCTGAATCTCGCCTCTGACCTTTTTCAGGATGTCGGCGTCCTCCGGGAGATCGAGAATGTCCTCCTCGCTGACCGTCAAGAACTTGCGCTGGCCGCTCTTGGTCAGGGAGATCAGAAACATGCCCCGGCTCGGCGTCACGGGAATGACGACCTCCACCGATTGGTCAATGCTCTTGACCACCTGCATGAACTTCTGCTTCCCTTCGTCAAACTCGCCCATCGGACTTCCCTTCCGGTCAGAGCGCGCCTCCGCTCTTACCCGCGGCCAGGATCTTTTCCACTTCGGCCTTGATCACCTCCGCCGCGCCGATCTCCATCGTTCCCACCCGCTGCCAGCGGATGATCCCGTCCTGGTCAATGATGTAGACGTTAGGGATGAACCGCCCACCGCCATAGAGCTTGTCCGTCTCTTTTTTGGGGTCGA
>VBOO01000188.1:0-5215 GCA_005877505.1 Nitrospirota bacterium | reverse complement strand
TCATGCACCTTCTCAAGCTCGGTCCCCTGGATCATGCACGGCTCGCAGATGTGGAACAGGCCAAGCACCACCACCTTACCTTTATATTGGGCCAGGCTGATCGTCCGACCGTCCAACGTCTCCAACGTAAAATTCGGTGCCGGATCGCCTATCTTGAAGAAACCCTTCGCCTGGGCGCCGGGTGCCAGCAACCCGACCGCCAGAATCGTCAAGACGATACGATTGATGGTTCTCATCGCAAGCGCCTCCGTGTTATTGTCATCGCATCTTAACACGCGAAAAAATCGCGGGCAATGACGTCAGATCAGCCCGCGCTTCTGCAAATAATCCTTGTCGATCTTGATGTCGGACTGGCCTCCGCTCTCCCGGCCGGGCAAGAGTCGCTCGACGTACTTGCCGACGAGATCGGCTTCCAGGTTCACGGCTTCGCCCACCTGCTTGATCCCGAGCGTCGTGACCTTGGCCGTGTGCGGAATGATGGTGACGCGGAATCCTCGATCGGTCACCTCGTTGAGGGTCAGGCTGATCCCGTCGACCGTGATCGACCCTTTCGGCACGCAATAGCGCAGGACCTCGCGGGGGGCTTCAACCATGAGCTGAAGCGCATCCGCTTCCTGGGCACGGGCACGGATGGTCCCGATCGCATCCACATGGCCGGTCACCAGGTGTCCGCCAAGGCGGTCACCCAGCCGCATGGCCCGCTCGAGGTTCACTGGATCGCCCGCTTTCAGGGACCCCAGGGTGGTGACCTTTGCCGTTTCGGGAGAGATGTCCGCCTTCATCTCTGTGCGGTCGAATCCGACCACGGTCAGGCATACGCCGTTCACCGTCACACTGTCTCCCACCTTCAGGCCCTCGAGGACAGTCTTCGCCAGGATCGAGACGCTGCTCCCCTGCCGCGCCTTGCTGAGCGCCCTGACGACTCCCATTTCCTCTATGATGCCGGTGAACATCCCGCCTCATTTTCCCATTCTAGAGAGCCTAGTACGGCCCACCCACTCCGTCAAGAAGCCGACCCGACCGGACGTTCCGCTCCAACCGAGGCGCGGAACACGCCCGCCGCGACCAGGACAAATCCGGCAAGGATCGAAAACGCCAGTTGGAAGCCCAGCGCGCCGATCAGCACGCCCGACAGGATCGGTCCCGAGGCATGACCGATGTCGGTGATGGCCCCCTGCAGGCCCATCGCCGACCCGAGCGTCTTGAGCTCGGACAGGTCAGCGACGAGCGCCGCCGCCGACGCGTTCACGATCGCCTCTCCGAAGCCAAAGAGTGCGGAGAGCGCCATCAGCCTAACAAACGACGTGGTGAACGGGATCGCGGCCAGCGACCCGGCGCACACCACCAGTCCCAGCAGGATCAGCGGGCGCCGGCCGATCCGGTCGGACGCCCAGCCCATCGTGGGACGGGACGCGAACGAAGTCACGCTTTGAACCCCGAACAACACGCCGGCCTGTGCCGCATTCAACCCGATCCCGACCACGTAAATTGGCAGGAACGCCATCAGCGCGCCGTTTGCCACCTGGCGCGCGCCATCGGTGGCGCTCGTCACTACGACACGGACATTCCCTAAGACCGTGCGTGCCCCACGGGCCATGTCCCTGATCACCGCCGCCGGCCCCGGGGGACGTACAGCGTTATTCGTTATTCGTGAAACGTCATACTTTCCACGTTTAACGTCCTCCCGACGATTAACGATTAACGATTCACGATTTACGTGACCCGTGATAGGCGGCAATCGCATCAGGAAAAAGAGCAACACGGCGACCACGCCCAGCGTGCCGGCTGTCACGAACGCGGCGGAAAATCCCCCAGTCAACAGGAGCCAGCCGCCCAGCAGGGGCCCCAGCATTGCCCCGGCCTGGGTTGCGGCTGTATAGGAGCCCAACGCTACGCCGCGCGCCTCTCGGAATACGTCGGCGACCACCGCCAGGCCGATCGGCCCGAAGACCGCCGTCGCCAGGCCGTGAACGAAGCGCAGCGCAATCAGCCACGGCACATCAGTGACGAGCGGGTAGCAGAACGGCGGGAGCGCGAAAGCCAGCAGACCGACCAGCAAGAGCCAGCGGCGGTCATACAAATCCGAGAGCGCCCCCGCTGGCCATTTGAGAAACACCCCTGTCAGCGTGGAAGCGGCGACGATGAAGCCGATGGCCTCCGGTCTCGCGCCCAGCGACTGGGCGAACAGCGAGAGCACGGGCATCCGGACGAGGTTGTAGCTGATGAAGGCGAAGAGCCCGATACCGCACAGCACCGCGAACTGCGCTTTCACTGGAAACGACCTTCAACAAGGATGTCGGGACCGACCAGGCTGACCGACGTCACGTTCAGCGGCAACGCTTCTCCGAGATGCTTGGGCGATTCGCCGCCGACCGCGCTCAGCGCATCCCGCCCTCCCAGGATCTTGGGCGCCAGGAACAAGAGCACCCGGTCCACGATCCTTTCGCGCAGGGCCGAGGCGTTCACCTCCGCGCCGCCTTCGATCAACAGCGATGCGACCCCGCGCGTGCCCAATTCTTTCAATAAGTCCCGCCACGCCACGCGCCGGTGTCGCGCCGGCAGCACCAGCACCTCGGTTCCTTGTTGCTCCAGCGCCGCCTTTTTGCTCTGCGGACTCAGGGACGTGGTAACGATCAGTGTGGCGGCCCGGCCGTCGGTGAGCACCTTCGCCCTCAAGGGAATGCTGAGAGAAGGATCAAGCACGACACGGAGCGGGGCCCGTCCGCGTGGAGAACCCGTCCGGACCGTCAGACTTGGGTCGTCCGCCAGGACCGTCCTGATGCCCACCAGGATTGCATCCGCGCGGGCACGCAGGATGTGCACCATTTCTCGGGCCGCGGGGCTGGTGATCCAGCGCGACTCACCCGTGGCCGTTGCAATCTTCCCGTCCAAGGTCGCCGCGACTTTCAACGTGACGAACGGCCGGCCGGTCGTGACCAGCCGGCGGTACGGCTCGATGAGCCGCTCGGCCTCCCGCGCCCCGACGCCAGTTTCGACGTTCAGACCGGCCCGCCGCAGCGCGGCGAGGCCGCGACCGCTGACTTTGGGGTTCGGGTCACGCGTGGCCGCCACCACCCGCTTGATGCCGCTCTCTATGATGGAAGGCACGCACGGAGGCGTGCGCTTGTTAAGATGGCAACAGGGTTCCAGCGTGACGTAGAGGGTCGCGCCCCGAGCGCGCCGTCCGGCCTGCCCCAGGGCGACCACCTCGGCATGGGGCCCGCCGGCCCGCCGGTGATAGCCCACGCCAACGACCTTGCCGTGGCGCACGACAACTGCGCCCACCGGCGGATTCGGGCTGGTCTGGCTTGCACCGCGCCAGGCCAGCGCCACGGCCTTCGCCATGAAATGCTCGTCCTGCGAAAATGGGGACAGGCTACTTTTTCTGATAGCCATTTGTGCTTGGATAGGCAGGCGAAGCAACGAGGCGAGACCGCTGTAAAAGAATTACGTGAAAAAGTAGCCTGTCCCCTTTTGGGGTCAACGACGGGTCCGTCGGTGGGTCGCCGTCCGTGGCCGCCGAGCCGGACGCCGCGAAGCGTGGCGACCAGCTTTTCCTTCATCTGCGGCTTTGATGGCGGCCTGCGCCGCGGCCAGCCGCGCGATCGGCACCCGGTACGGCGAACAACTGACGTAGTCGAGGCCGAGGCCATGACAGAAGACGATGGAGGCGGGATCGCCTCCATGCTCGCCGCAGATCCCCAGCTTGAGATCTCTGCGCGCCTGTCGGCCCTTCTCGATAGCCAGCCTCATAAGCCCGCCGACCCCTTCCTGATCGAGCGTGGCGAAGGGATCGGCATCGAGGATGTTCTCGGGCGTTGCGCTGAGCCGCAGGCCGCAGGCCCGGCAGACCATGGTCTTCTGATCCACCTCGCGGCTGAGGCACCGCGGGCAGCGGTCGCGCCGATTCATGTAGAAGTCGGTAAACTTCGCGGCATCGTCGCGGGAGAAACCGAACGTCGTCTGAGTGAGGTCGTTCGTGCCGAAGGAGAAGAAATCCGCCTCGCGCGCAATCTTGTCAGCGGTGATCGCAGCGCGTGGCAGCTCGATCATCGTCCCCACCAGATACGGGAACTTCGTCTGGTAGCGACGCATGGTGTCGGCGGCCACTTCCTGGACGAGCTCCTTCTGGGCCTTCATTTCGGCGGCCAGCCCGACCAGCGGAACCATGATCTCGGGAACCACTTTGATGCCTTCCCGCATGACCTCGCAGGCGGCTTCCATGACGGCCTGGACCTGCATCCGGGTGATCTCCGGCATCGTGATGCCAAGGCGACAGCCGCGAAGTCCCAGCATTGGGTTGAACTCGTGCAGTTCTTGGATGCGCGCCAGCAGTTTCTGCTTTTCAACGATGCTCCCTGGGTCGGCCCGGTTCAACTCCATACGGGCGATCTCCACCATCAGCTCCTCGCGCTTGGGCAGGAATTCGTGCAGCGGGGGATCCAACAGGCGGATGGTGACCGGGTAGCCCTTCATGGCGCGGTAGAGCCCGATGAAATCGCTCTTCTGGAGCGGCAGCAGCTTGGCCAATTCGCGCTCGCGATCTTCCCGCGTCTTGGCCAGGATCATCTGCTGCATGATCGAGACGCGGTCCTCGGCGAAGAACATGTGCTCGGTCCGGCAAAGCCCGATGCCCGCCGCTCCAAAGCCGCGCGCGATGATCGCCTGCTCGGGGATGTCGGCATTGGCTCGCACGCCGAGCGTTCGGAACTCGTCGGCCCATTTCAGCAAGGTGGCAAAGTACCGGTATTTCTCGGACTCCTCGGGCTTGAGGTGGCCCTGGACGACCTGGACGATCTCGGACTCGACGACCGGAATTTCGCCCGCGTAGACGGCGCCCGTGAACCCGTTGATGGACAGCGCATCCCCCTCCTTCAGCGTCTGCGCGCCGAAGCGTACGAGCCCATCCGCCCCCACGTCCAGCGCCTCGCAGCCCGCCACGCACACCTTGCCCATCTGGCGCGCGACGACCGCCGCGTGGCTCGTGACTCCCCCCCTCGCCGTGAGAAACCCGACCGACGCATTCATGCCATGGATATCGTCGGGGCTGGTCTCGCGGCGGACGAGGATCGCGCGCTCTCCCCGCTCCTTCATCTCCACCGCCTTATCCGGCGTGAGCGCGATATTGCCAGCCGCGGCGCCCGGCCCGGCGGGGAGGCCCTTGCCTACCGGCTGGTGCGTGCCCTCTTGTTTCGGATCAAAGATGGGATAGAGG
>VBOO01000187.1 GCA_005877505.1 Nitrospirota bacterium | reverse complement strand
CCCAGTTCGAAATGAGCCGACCCATTGTCGATCTCGTCTACTCTCCTGCATCACGGAGCGGAGGCAACGGCGTTGTCGGCCTGTTCGACGTGGGCGCCGTCTTGGATGGCGACCGTCCCTCCGTTCTTTATGAGCCGGTTCCGGAGGACGGTGCCTTGGGCGCCGCCCTGGACCACCACGGCGTCGTGGAGATTGTTGGCGATCACGTTGTCTTCCACCCGCACATCGGACTTGCCCGCGATGGTGACGCCGTAGTCGTTGTCGCGCACCTCGCAGGCGATCAACTCTCCCTGGGCATCCACGAATGAGACGCCGGTAGTCTCGCTGCCGCCGAGCAGGCTCTTTTCGATGCGGACCGCCTTCGCCTGCTGGACGTAGAGGAGGCCACGGGCGCGGATGTTCGAGAGGAGGATATGCGAGCCGTTGAAGATGCCCACGGCCAATCCGCCGTTTTCGGAGACGGTCAGATCGCGCACTTCGATGTCAGTGGCGCCGTACGGCCATTTGCCGATCCGAAACGCGCCCACTCGTTTCAAACCGGAAATCGTCACCTGGTCGCGGGACTCACCGACCAGCCGCAGCCGGTCCTTGCTATGGACGACCACGTCCTCCCGATAGTGCCCGCCCTTGATGAAGATCGTGTCTCCCGGCTTCGAGTCGTCAATGGCCGCTTGGATCTCGCGATAGGCGCCCGAGCCATCCAGCGCCACGACGATGGTCCGCCCGACAGGAGCACTGTCGGCCATGGCTGCTCCCCCTGAGAGCAGCGCCACTAAAAGGGGACAGGCGATTTTTCTAAAAGGCATAACTGTACGCTTTCCCGGATCATCGCAGCAACGACGTGCCTATGGTCAGGGCCGTCTCCACCATCGTCTTGAATCCCCTCCGGCTGACGAGAGAGTGGAGATCGCTCCAAATGAACCCGCCTTCCGGCGCGGAGCCAGCGGTCCTCGTGAAATCATAGATGAGCTTGTTCACGTACCGTTCCTCGGCATGGACCTGCCCCCACCCGGTGATCAAATAGGCCATCGCATCCCCTAAGGCAGCCGCTTGTCGCTCATTTAATCCCAGACGCCTCCCCGCCTGGTAGCCTATCGCCGCATACACTTCGCTGTGGTGGGCGTCCTGGAGGCGCACTTCGCCGGCCCGGATCTTCGAGGCCGACAGTTGGGTTTGGTCTCGACTCTCTTCACCAGCCCGGTACGTCTGCCCGTGAGGATTCCCTTTTTCGGCAGACAACACTCCTTGGATGGCGCCTACGGACAGCGCCGGAGGCAGACTTCTGCGGTCTTGAGGTTCAACGATCTGCAATTCCATCAGGTTCAGATTCCCGATGTCCCCAGCCTGGGACAGGGCTTTCCGTAGCCGGTCCCACTCCAGAGCCAACTGGGCCTCCATGGCGTCATTGAGCAAATTGACACTCATCGCGCGTGGATTGTAGCGACCTTTGCCTCAACGGTGCAATGTGCTAACGTGATAGCCATGCTGCAAGTCGGGCTCACAGGAGGGATCGCCACCGGCAAGAGCACGGTCTCTCGACTCTTCGTGGAATGTGGCGCGCATCTTATAGACGCCGATGTGCTGGCTCGCGAAGCCGTCGCGCCGGGGAAGCCGGCCTTGCGGAAGATCGCTGAGACCTTCGGCCGTGAGATGCTCCGGCCGGACGGCACCCTGGATCGAGATTGTCTCGGCAAGGTGGTCTTCGGAGATCCCAAGCAACTCGAAAAACTCAACGCCCTTGTCCATCCGTACGTGGCGGCCGCGCAGGAGCAGCGGAGCCGAGAGATCACGGGGAAGGACCCGCCTGCCGTCATCATCTATGACGCCGCCCTGCTGATCGAGGCGGACGCTCACACACGCATGGACAAAATCATCGTCGTGACGGCTGATGAGCAGACCCAGTTCGCGCGCCTCAAGGCCCGGGACAACCTCTCGACAGAAGAAGCCAAGAGGCGCATCGCCGCCCAAATGCCGCTGGCCGAGAAGGTCAAACTGGCGGACTACGTCATCGACGGGACGCTCCTGCAGGAGCAGCTCCGGAACGAAGTCCAGCGTATCTATGACGAGCTCAAGCGCCAGGCGTGAGCCCTACTAGCACCGTCTCATCGATTGTCAGTACGCCTCGGAGGGTGGCGTGCTCGCAGCTGGCGGCTGCCACTCGGAAAATTTGGGAGGCACCTCGAAGAAGAAATCCTGCTGCTTGGAGAAGACCATGTGTTCGTACTCGACGGCCCAGTCTCGATCCCGGCTCACGGTTCGCAACGGGAGGTGGTGCTCCACCGAAACCCACTGGTAGTAGTGTTCGGCTCTCGTTCCTGATCCCACCGTCACCTCAAAAAGCATCACCCGATGCTTGGCCAGCATTTCTTCACGGACGGCTGTTCGAGCAGTCTCCCCCTCCACCGTTTCGGTGAGCGGCGGCACATGGTCTTTCTGAAGGGCGACAGTCAGATACTGCCGCCGCTTCGACAGGAGGAGCCAGACCACTTGTTTGTCCAGTCTGACGATGGAGACACCCGCATAACCCAAATCCGTCAGGACTCCTCCCTGATGCTCAAGTCGGATCTTGTCATCTTTCACATAGATCTGCGCACGCTTCGTCTTCCCGTTGACGCGCGTGACGTAATCGGCCGAAAACTCAACGGCCTCAAGCGGAACGGCAACAAGGAGGATGGCAGAGAAGACGGCGACTGCCAATGCTGTGTGTGACGGCACCACACCCCTCCCCCAAGCGATCATACCATAGTGAGAATTGGTGGGCTCCGTGCATTCCCTCGCGTCCTGTGTTAAATTCCCCCCATGCGTAACGTCGTCATCATCGGGTCCGGGCCGGCGGGGCTGACCGCCGCCATCTACACGGCGCGGGCGAACCTTGCGCCCCTGCTGATCGAGGGCGTGCAGGCCGGCGGGCAACTGGCCCTCACCACGGAGGTGGAGAACTATCCGGGGTTCCATCACGCCATCATGGGGCCCGAGTTGATCAAGGAGATGCGGGCCCAGGCGGGGCGGTTCGGCACGGAGTTCCTGCAAGGCGATGTCTCCGCGGTGGATCTCAAGCGCGCGCCGTTCACCCTGACCCTCGAAGGAGCGCGACTCATCGAGACCCGCACCCTGATCATCGCCTCGGGCGCCTCCGCCAATATGCTGGGGCTCAAGTCCGAACGGCGCCTGCTGGGACACGGCGTCTCGACCTGCGCCACCTGCGACGGGTTCTTCTTCCGCGGCAAGGAGCTGGTCGTGGTCGGTGGCGGTGACGCCGCCATGGAGGAGGCGCTCTTCCTGACCAAGTTCGCCACCCGCGTCACGGTGGTGCATCGGCGCGACACACTCCGGGCATCCAAGATCATGCAGGACCGGGCTCGGAAGAACCCGAAGAT
>VBOO01000074.1 GCA_005877505.1 Nitrospirota bacterium | reverse complement strand
AGGCTATTTCGACATGGGCATGCTGCTGGACGAGCACCCTGACGTGCGAGTCACGGTGAACCTGACCCCCTCGCTCCTGCTGCAACTCCAGGAGCTGGCGGACGGTTCGGTCACGGACCTGTTCTGGACGCACACAGCGCGCCCGGCGGAGGACCTGACCAGCGACGAGCGCGTCTTCATCCTGCGTCACTTCTTCAGCGCCAACTGGGATACGATGATCCGCCCGCACGACCGGTATTACGGTCTGTTGTTCCAACGCGGCACGCACCCGCGCGATGAGGATCTGCCCGACCTGGCCCGCCGGTTCTCCACCCAAGACCTGCTGGATCTGCAGGTGTGGCACAATCTCGCCTGGTTCGGCCATCGGGCTCTGGCGCAGTACCCGGTCCTCCGGGAGTTGACGGCCCAAGGGCGGCAGTTCACGGAGTTCGACAAGCAGGCCGTGCTGGCGACACAACGGGAGATTGTCGGCCAGATCATTCCGCTATACCGACGGCTGCAGGAACGGGGCCAGGTCGAGCTCTCTACGACGCCCTTCTACCATCCGATCCTGCCGCTACTCATTGACACCGACTCGGCACGCCGGTCCCGGCCCGATTCCGCCCTGCCTCAGCGGTTTGCGCATCCGGAGGATGCGGAGGCCCAGCTCCGGAAGGCGTTCAGCTTGCACGAGAGACTCTTCGGCCGGCGGCCGATGGGGCTCTGGCCCTCCGAAGGCTCGGTGTGTCCCGAGCTGGTCCCGATCCTCACGAAGCTGGGCTTTCGCTGGGCCGCCACGGACGAGGGGATCCTCGCGCGCTCCCTGGACCTCTGGCGGCGGGACGAGCAGCTCTACCAGCCCTACCGGGTGCAGGTTGAAGGCGCGGAACTTGCCGTCCTGTTCCGGGATCGTGACCTCTCCGACGCGGTGAGCTTTACCTATTCCAGGAACGAGCCGGCGGCGGCGGTGGCGGATTTCTGTGGCCGCCTGAAGGGCGTCGCCCAGCGCGCGCCGGGGACGCGCCCGGTGGTCCCGGTGATCCTGGACGGGGAGAATCCGTGGGAGCATTACCCCGACGGCGGGGAGGGCTTTCTGCGCGGCCTGTACGCTGCGCTGACTTCGGACGGCTCTGGCGGCGTGCGGTTCCTGGCGGCGACGCCGGATCGCGAACTGGCAGAGCATCCCCCGACCGCGACGCTGGCCCGTCTCCACACGGGCTCGTGGATCCACGCCGATCTGAAGATCTGGGTGGGCCATATCGAGGACAATGACGCCTGGGAGCGGGTGGGGGCAACTCGGTGCTTCTTGCAGCAGCGAGAGCACGCCGGCGACCTGCCGCCCGACGCGGTCGAGCGGGCATGGGACGAACTCTACGCCGCCGAAGGGAGCGACTGGTTCTGGTGGTACGGCGACGATTTCGAGACCGACCACAAGGCGCTGTTCGACCATCTGTTCCGCCTGCATCTGGCGAACGTCTACCGGCTCGCCCATGCGGAAGTGCCGGAGTTCCTGAAAGTACCGGTCTTGCGCCAGCGGGCGAAGCTAGCGTTCCGCGAGCCGACTGGCTTCATCAGGCCGGTCCTCGATGGCGTCGTCACCGATTTTTACGAGTGGCAGGGCGCCGGCTACGTGGAGGGACGCCCGTCCCTGAGCGCCATGCACATCCGGAGCGAATTCTTCAGCCGCATCTACTTCGGGTTCAACCTGGACCAGTTGTACCTGCGGTTCGACCCCGCCGCCTCTGCGGCAAACGACGCTCTCGGGGCTCCCGAGGTGCATGTGCAGTTCATCGAGCCCCGGCCAGCCAAGCTGATCTTCCGACTCGACCTGCCCGAGCCGCCCCTGCTCACGCTGATGCATAGCCAGGACGGCACATCGTTCGGCGTAGCGCGTACCTATGACAGCATCCGGCGTAAGAAAGTGATCGAGCTGGCTGTGCCGTTCAAAGACCTCGGGCTCGATCCGGGCACACAGGTCCGTTTCGTCGTGAAGGTGATGCAGGGAGGCCTTGAGCTGGCGCGGATTCCCCACGAACGGCACGTGAGCTTCACGGTCCCCGATCAGACGTTCGAGGGCGCCATGTGGAGGGCGTGACGTGAAGCCCATGACACTGCTGCTCGGCGTTCACAACCATCAGCCGGTGGGGAACTTCGGCCATGTCTTCCGCAAGGCGTACGACCGCTGCTACCGTCCGTTCCTCGATCTCCTGGAGCGCCACCCGCATGTCCGGCTGACGCTGCACTACACCGGCCCGTTGCTGGAGTGGTTCGAGAAAGAGGAGCCGGCGTTCCTGGACCGGCTCGCTAAGCTCGTCATGGCCAACCAGATCGAGATCCTTGGGGGCGGGTTCTACGAGCCGATCCTCTCGGTAATCCCGGACCGTGACGCGGTGGGGCAGGTCACGCTCCTCTCTCGCTGGCTGCACCGCCGTCTCGGCGCCACCCCTCGGGGGCTCTGGCTGGCCGAGCGCGCCTGGGAGGGATCGCTGCCCAAGAAGCTCGCGCCGACGGGGCTTCGGTACGCGATCCTTGACGATTCGCATTTCATGCACGCGGGGCTCGATCCGGACACGCTGTGGGGGTACTACCTGACGGAAAAAGAAGGCCACCCGCTGGCGATCTTCCCGATCAGCAAAGCTCTCCGCTACCTGATTCCGTTCCGCGTCCCGGAGGAACTCATCGGCTTTCTCGCGCGGCTCGGCGAACGGGGAGGTGAGGTGGCAGTCACCTACGCCGACGACGGGGAGAAGTTCGGCTTGTGGCCAGACACCTATCAGTGGGTCTACGACGAAGGGTACCTCGAGCGCATGTTCGCCGCGCTGGAGCGCGAGAGCTCCTGGCTCCGGTTGCAGACGTTCAATGAGTACCTGGATGCGCATCCTCCCACCGGGCGCGTGTACCTGCCCGCGGCCTCCTACGATGAGCTTATGGAGTGGGCCCTGCCGGTCCCTGCGGCCAAGGCGCTGGAGGAGCGGCGCGCCGAACTGGATCGAGCCGGGCGGCTGGACGCCTTCCGGCCGTTTCTGCGGGGCGGGTTCTGGGACGGCTTCCTGCTCAAGTATCCCGAGGCCAACCACATGCACAAGCGGATGCTGGACGTCAGCGCGCGGGTGGCGCAGGCATTCCCGTCAGGCCCCGAGGTGCCCGAGCCCGTGCGGCTGGTGTGGCGCGCGCAGGGGAACGACGTCTACTGGCACGGGCTCTTCGGCGGGCTGTACCTGAACTACCTGCGGCACGAGACCTACCGGAATCTCATCGAGGCCGAGACACGCGCGGAGGCGGCCGCGCACCGTGGGCGCGCCTGGTTGAAAATGAGAGTGACCGATCTCGACCTCGACGGGCACGAGGAGATCGTGATCTCCACCCGTTCGCTCGGAGTCATCCTGGCGCCGGCCTGCGGGGGCAGCCTCCTGGAACTGGATTATCGTCCGAAGCGCTTCAACCTGTCGGATGTCCTCACCCGCCGGGAGGAGGCCTATCACGGCAAGCTGGTGGAGGCCGCCATGCGTCAGAGCCAGTCCGGCGGCGCGCCCGCATCCATCCACGACCGGCTCAGGGTCAAGGAGCAAGGGCTGGATCAGATCCTCCGCTACGACCGGCACCGACGGGTCAGCTTTCTCGATCGGTTTCTCTCCCCGGCGATGTCCTGGGAGGCCTTTGACCGGATCGACGATGAAGAGCGGGGCGATTGCACGGGCGGGGCCTATCACGTGGAATTGGAACGTCCCGTGCCGCTGAAGGGAGCAATAACCGTCCCCATGGCCTACCAGGGGACGGTGTCCCTTGAAGGTCGTGCGTATACGCTCGCCGTGCGTAAGGTGTATCGGGTGACGAAGCTTGATTCGGCGGTGGAGGTGGCCTATGCCATTGCCAGCCAGGCGGACGTGCCCTGTGCTGTCCGGTTTGGCGTGGAGCTGAACCTGACGCTGTTGGCCGGGAACGATCCGAAGCGGTATTATGAGATGCCGGACGGCGCCCGGGTTGGCCTGCACGAGCGGGGGCAGTGCCACGCGACCGACCGGTTCTCGATGGTGGACGAGTGGAGCCGGTTACGCGTGACCCTGCGCCTTGAGCGACCGGGCGAAATCTGGTACATGCCTGTCGAGACAGTCTCTCAGTCCGAGGAGGGAGTCGAGCGGACCTATCAAGGCTCCGCGCTTTTGGCCTCTTGGCTCCTGACCCTGCAACCCGGGGCATCCGAACGCGTCAGGGTGCGTCTTGAGGTGGCCGACCTCTAAACGAAAGGAGACTGCGCGTGCCTGAGCTACGGCGTGATCCTATCGTCGGTCGGTGGGTGATCATCTCCACCGAACGAGCCCAGCGCCCGACCGATTTCCGCCAGGTGGCGCCTCCGCTGCCGACCAAGCCGCTGTGTCCGCTCTGTCCGGGGAACGAAGCGCAGACGCCGCCGGAGATCCTCGCGTACCGTGCCGCCGGGGGCGCGCCCAACACGTCAGGGTGGAGCCTGCGCGTGGTCCCGAACAAGTTCCCGGCGCTGCAAATCGAGGGCGATCTCGGGCGCGAGGGCGTCGGCCTCTACGATCGCATGAACGGGGTGGGCGCCCATGAGGTGATCATCGAATCACCCGATCACAAGACGACGCTGGCGAGCCTGTCGGAGAAGCAGCTGGAGGACGTCTTCTGGGCGTACCGCGACCGCATCCTGGACCTGCGGAAAGACGGCCGGCTGCGCTACATCCTGGTCTTCAAGAACCACGGCCAGGCCGCCGGGGCCACGCTGGAGCACACGCACTCGCAACTGATCGCGCTGCCCATCGTCCCGACCAACGTGTTGAACGAGATCGTCGGCTGCCGTGAACACTATAAGGATAAGGAGCGCTGCATCTACTGCGACATCATCCATCAGGAGATCAGCGATCGGAGCCGGGTCGTGGGCGAGAACTCCGAGTTCCTCTCCATCGCGCCCTTCGCCTCGCGGTTTCCGTTCGAGGTGTGGGTGCTGCCCAAGAGGCACACCTCCTACTTTGAGGAGAGTCAGAAGTTCCAATTCGAGGCGCTTGCGCGGCTCTTCTCGGACACGCTACGCCGGCTGGACCGGGCCTTGGGCACACCCCCGTTCAACTTCGTCCTGCACACCTCGCCTCTACACGAGCGGACCGGCGAGTTCTACCACTGGCACATCGAGGTCATGCCGAAGCTCACGCAGGTCGCCGGCTTCGAGTGGGGGACGGGGTTCTACATCAACCCGATCCCGCCGGAGGAAGCCGCGGCGTTCCTTCGAGACGCGGAGGTATAACGGGAAGGGGCGCGTCCCACGGGGCAGGTGCCTGTCTTGGCAGGCTCGTGGTGGGTGGGTGCGATGGCGCCCAGGGGAGGGCGGGTGAGATGAAGGTTCTGCTGAACCATCCGCTCCGGGAAGTGGAGGTCAAAGGGCCCCGTCGCGTCAGGGAAGTACTGCAGGAGCTGAACCTCCTGCCGGAAAGCGTGCTGGTGGTTCGGGGCGACGATCTGGTCACAGAAGACGAGCTGCTCAAGGACGAGGACCGGATCGAGATCCGGCCGGTCATTTCGGGAGGCTAAGGTCATGCGGTGCCGCAAGTGCAAAGGGAAAGCGGTCCTGGACGTCCCCCGCCATCATACGGCCTTCTGCAAGGCGTGCCTCACTGAGTTCGTGTGCGCTCAAGTGGAGCGGGCCATTTCCGAAGAGCGGATGTTCACGAAGGCCGACCGAGTGCTGGTGGCGGTGTCGGGCGGGAAAGATAGCTTAAGTCTGCTGGACATCCTGGGCAAACTCGGCTACCAGGCCGACGCGTTCTACGTGGACCTGGGGATCGGTGAGTACTCGCGGCAGTCCAAGGCGAAGGTCGAGCGCTACACCAGCGCGCGCGGGATCTCGCTGCACGTCCACGAGCTCAAGGAAGACGAAGGGGCCGGCATCAACGATCTGGCCGACTTGGTCCACCGGCCGACTTGCTCGGTCTGCGGCACGCTCAAGCGCTACCACTTCAATCGGACGGCGGTCGAAAAGGGCTACAGCGTCCTGGCGACGGGCCACAACCTGGACGACGAAGCCGCGCGGCTGCTCGGCAACGTCCTGCACTGGCAGACGGAATATCTGGAGAAGCAGGGCCCGACCTTGCCGGATTCGGTGGAAGGATTCGCGAAGAAGGTGAAGCCGCTCTACCGCCTTGCGGAGCGGGAAATCGCCGCGTACGCGGTCGTCAACAAGATCGACTATATCGTGGAAGAGTGCCCCAACGCCCAAGGGGCCAAAATGCTGTTGTATAAGGACATCCTCAACCGCCTGGAGAGCGAGTCGCCCGGCACCAAGCAGGCTTTCTACTGGGGGTTCCTGACCAGGCAGAAGACCGACGAGCAGGCGCGTCCCTCCATGGCTGAGCATGACCGGGCCGTCCTGCGTCCCTGCGTCACATGCGGCCAGCCGACTACCAGCGAGATCTGCTCCTACTGCAAGCTGATGGCCCGGGCCCAGAAGAACGGCCCAACTCCCGTCGGGTCCTGACTCCCGTCACCGCTACATCGCGTGCACTCACGCGGCATTCCCCCAGAATCGCTGCCAGACAGTGTGCCCACTCGTGGGCTGCTTCTGGAGCCCTGCTTGAGTGCCTTTGGTCGTCTTCTTTATATCGAGCACGAGCGCGGCGGCGAGGATCAGGGCGCCAACACAGCCAATCCCGACGGCGACAGCCAGCCATGCGTCGGACATGCGCGCCTCCTCTCACGCCTTGATCGGGATCCGACGGACGTTCTGCTTCGCCTCTTCGGTCCGCGGAATGCGCACCGTCAGCACGCCGTGCACGCATTTCGCTTCGGCCTTCGCGGTATCCACATCGTATGGCAGGGTAAACGAGCGGGAGAACGAACCGTAGCGGCGCTCCATCCAGCCGCTGTCCCCGTTGCCCGAACGCCGTTCTTCACGCTGTTCGTACTGGACCTGCAGCATACCACCCCGAAATGTCGACTTAGGTAACACCGGTCTTAGGCCTGTCGAGAACCCCCGGTCTGCACGGGAATCCTTGAAGTGGAGGGGCCCTTGACTGTCAGCAGCGGGGGATTATGAGCAATACTAAGGGCATCGAGGTCGAGATCGGCTGAGTCTTGATTGTTGGACAAGTCGGGTTAATGAAGACGAGCTAACTGTTCCAATCAGAGAGGAGGTGAACACGATGATGGATTTCAGTTCCTTCGTTGATGGAACGTTGGCCATACTGGGCATGGCGGCCGTTGTCATGATGGCAGGCTGGACCATCACCTCCCATTCCAGCACCGTGTCCGCCCCCGAGAACGCCAACCGTGATCATCGGGCGTTGGATCAGGAGCAGTTGAAGAGGGCTGTGTAACGGCCACTCGTCTTTTAGCTCGCTGCGGGGGCTTGGAAAGGAGGTCGTATGAGAGCGACAGTGGTTGAAAAGCTATGGGGAGCCTTGGGGCGCCCACGCGGACGTGGACATGGCAGGCGTGGCCGCCGCGGATACGGACCCTGCTGGCGGCTCCGATGATCTACGCGATGATCGTTCCGCTGGTGATCCTGGATGTCTGCGTTGAAATCTATCAGCGCGTGGTGTTTCCGTTGCTAGGGACGCCGATCGCGCCGCGTCGCGAGTACATGCGCTTCGATCGGCACCGGTTGGAGTACCTGGATCCGATCCAGAAGCTGGGTTGCTGGTACTGCGGGTACGCGAATGGTCTATTACACTATGCGTCGCGGATTGCGGCGCAAACCGAAGAAATCTTCTGCCCGATCCAGCATCAGTCAGGTGGTGGGTTCCATCCCCCGGCGCATCATGCCGATTTCGCGCCGTTTGGAGATCGCGAGGGGTTTGAAGCGCGTTGGGCGAAATGGCATGGCTCTTCGACCGTATCCCGCAGCTCTTGACTTCCCCGGCGGGTGGATTATTCATGGGACCAAGCATGCAGCCTGTGCTCTCTCGTGAATGCATGTGAAAGTGTAGATCTATTAGCCGGGCACCTTACCTTTCACGGGAGAGCCGGCGGTCCGGTCCAGCTGCCTGTCCGGCACGGGGATCGGGATCTCGCGTTCCTGATGGCGATGGTGCTCCTCCAAGGCCTGCAGGTATTGTCGCTCCAGAGGCAGATCGGTCAGAGTGAGAACGTCTTCGGTGAACTTGCCGTCCGTACGGATCCGCTCACGCTCGGTCAAGGTTACGCGGGTCACCCCATCGTTCCAGACCGTCCGGTGGCCCGACAAGATCCCTGCGGTCAGATCAAACTCGTCGATCCCCTCAACCGACGGCGGGCCATAGACCTCTTTTAATCGAGCCAACAAGCCAGCGTGCCCACGCGGCAACCGATCCGGATGGTAAAAGATCTGAAGCTCGTACAATGCGCCTTGATGGAACTTGTATTCCTGACGGAGGATGTGGGGGTCGCGTGAGGTGAGGACCACTGACTGCCGGGCCCGCACATCGGGATTGGCTTTGGCGAGCTGCGGGTGCTCCTGAAGCAGCTCACTGATGTTCATGCCAAGATGCGCCTTCTGGAAGGCGCGCGGTAAGGCCTTGTCTTCGGCCGACGCGGACACTGCTGCTCCCAGCATCGCCACCGCTAACAGGGCTATCGTCGCTCGCGTCTGTAGTAGACTCATGCTTCGCATCGCTTTCCCTTCCCTCAGCGAGGTCAGGCTACGAGAGAGCCCCTCCAGGAAAGAGACGGGGCTCTCTCGCTTCCCCCTTCAGCCGATCTTGACCTCGATGCTCTTGGGCTTTGCTTTCTCCGACTTCGGCAGATGCACCTTGAGGACGCCGTTCTTGAACTCCGCAGCTACCTTCTCCCCATCGGCGTCTTCGGGCAGGGTGAAGCTGCGCGCAAAGCTCCCATAGGCGCGCTCCATGCGGTGATACTTCCTGCCCTTCTCCTCCTTCTCAAACGTCCGCTCTCCCGAGATCGTGAGCACATCGTCCTGAACCGTCACCTTCACGTCCTCTTTCTTGACCTCGGGAAGCTCGGCCTTGATGAGGTATTCATTATCATCTTCCACGATGTCCACCAGCGGCGCCCATTCCGCGACCGTGATGGCCTCGTCCTTATCCCCGTTCCTGCGGAGCGGGGCCCGGCCGAACAACGAGGAGAGCCGATTCTGCAGCTCGTCCAGTTCCCTGAAAGGATCCCAACGAGTAACCGCGTTCATACCGTTCACCTCCTTTCCGAGAGAGTCCACCTGCGGGACCTGTTTACCCTTTTGATAATGAGCGCTCAGGGAATGTCAAGTGCACAGGGCCGGGAGGCGACTTTCGTGGTCGCGTTCCTTGGCCGGCCGCTATCACGGCTCCGAGAAGATCTGGATAACGACGAAGTCCACGACGGCGGCAAACACGACCACGAGCCCCATCGCCACGCCTGCGGCAATCAGCCCGATGATCCATTCGCTCATGCCTGCCTCCCAGTACCCCTGGGTCCTGATCCGTTTCTTCAGGGATTAGATAAGCCTTGGCGGGGTCGAGCGCAACCCCCTGGCTGGACAGCCGACGGCCTCCGGCTTGACTGGCCCAGGGGAAGGATTATTGATGCAGGTAGAATTGTGGAAGGAGGGATGCACAATGGTGCCTGTGCTGGCGATGCTCAGTCTGATGTTTCTCACATGGATCATTGCGTTTGCCACTTCCTTCACCGAGGAATCCGAAGAGGGTGAATTCTCATCCAAGGGCCAGGTATCGCAGAACGAGAAGGCCGCGTAATGGGCCTGCCGAGCTCAAGGCCAAGACGCTGGCGCTTCTCCAACGCGGCTTGCGCGGAGCCGGTCGGATGCGGTACAAGAGGACGCATTGGATCGACAAGGAGGGCTCGCCATGGCCAAAGCGTTGAAGTGCTTGAAAGAGGGATGCACCTTCGAGGTTCAGGGCAGCTCCGTGGATGACGTCCTGGCCAAGCTGAAGATGCACGCGATGATCGCCCACCAGATGCCGCAGCTGCCGCCCGATCTGATCGAGAAGGCCAAAGGCTCTGTGCGCGACCTCTAAGATGCCCATCCCAGTGAAGCCCTGTCCTTATTGCGATAAGCTGATGTGGGTCAAGGACGAATCCATCGAGTGGGTGGATGAGAACACCATCCGCTTCCGGTGCCCGCATTGCCAGTTGCTCGTGCGTCGCAGGTTGGTGGAACTCGGCGCGAACGCCGCCGGTCCCATCAAGCCGGCTTGACGCCTCTCCCGACACTTCCTAAGATGGCGCTATGACTGTCCTGTCTGATGGCGACCGCGTCCACTTGGTGGACCGGAAAGGCCGGCAGTACGCGTTGACGCTGAAGGCCGGCGATACCTTCCAGCTCAGCGGAGAGACGGTCGCCCACGGCGATCTGATCGGCAAGCCCGACGGCACCCTGGTCACCCTGTCCCGTGGGCGTCGCATGTTGGCCCTCCGCCCCACCCTCTCGGAGTACGTGCTGAAGATGCCCCGCGGCGCCCAGGTCCTCTATCCCAAGGACCTCGGCGTGATCCTCCAGTGGGCCGACGTTTATCCTGGCGCGCGGGTCTTTGAGGCTGGGACTGGGTCGGGCGCGCTGACCATGGCGCTGCTCCGGGCAGTCGGGGATCGCGGGCACGTTATCAGTTACGAGTCTCGCGAGGACTTTGCCCGCACCGCGATGAAGAACATTGAGCGGTATCTCGGCCCCGTCCACAACCTCTCACTCCGGCAACGCAACGCGTACGAAGGCATCGAGGAGACGGATCTGGATCGGGTGGTCCTGGATCTCCCCGAGCCCTGGCAGGTGGTCCCCCATGCCGCAACGGCCTTGCGGTCGGGCGGGGTCTATCTGAGCTACGTCCCGACGATCCCCCAGGTGATGCAGACCGTGGAGGCGCTGCAACGGGCGCAGGTCTTCGTGATGATCCAGACGTTCGAGACCCTGCTGCGGACTTGGAACATCGAGGGGCGCAGCGTGAGGCCGGACCTGCGCATGGTGGCGCACAGCGGCTTCCTCACGGTGGCCCGCAAGGTGCAGCCCGGCCTGGCCCCTTCCGTCGGACCGGAGGAGGCAGAGCCGGAAGCCGGTGAGGCCGCCCGGCAGGCGGAGAGGCTGTGAGGCTCAATGGGAAGGTCGTGCGCATCCCTCCCTTGCGTCGGATAACGCCTCGTGGGTCACGGGCAGCATTATGACGCTCGATGGCGGGCTGACCGCCCCATAGGCACGCCAGTGGGGCGCGTCTGAGCGGCTGCCCGTTTCCCCCTGCCTCTCCGTCATCCGCTCTTAATCGTCATTGCTCGTTCGTAGCCGTCCGTGTATGTAGGAGGCACCATCTCTTTCAGGAGCGCCCTTCATGGCTCAGCTAGATTTCCTCCGTGACCTGGTCGTGCTCTTCGGCGCGTCGATCGTCGTCGTGTATGGGTTCAACAGGCTCCAGCTCCCCGCCGTCGTCGGTTTCCTCGTGGCGGGCGCGCTGCTCGGCCCCTACGGGCTCGACGTTGTGGCTGACGTGGCTCGCGTGGAGGTCTTCGCCGAGGTGGGCGTCGTGCTGTTGCTGTTCACCATCGGGGTCGAGTTTTCTCTGGGCCAGCTCCGGTCTCTCCGCACGGTCGCCGGCACTGGGCTCCTCCAGATCGGCTCCGCGATCGTCCTGTCTGCTCTCACGGCTATCGTCTCCGGTCTCCCGCTCAACCAGGGTGTGTTCTGGGGCTTCCTCGCGGCGATGAGCAGCACGGCGGTCGTGCTCAAGATGGTGACGGATCGGGGCGAAAGCAACTCCCCGCACGGCCGTCTGATCATCGGGATCTTGATCGTGCAGGACTTGGCAGTGGTGCCGATGATGGTCGTGACGCCGGTGTTGGGGGGGCTCGGGGAGGTAGGGCTGCTGGCGGTCCTGTGGTCGATCGCCAAGGCAGCCCTGGCGGTGCTCCTCATTCTCGTGGCGGCGCGGTACCTGGTCCCACGCCTACTGGTGGAAGTCGTTCGCAGCCGGAGCCGCGAACTGTTCGTGATCACCATCATTCTGGTGTGCCTGGGCATCGCCTGGCTCAGCTCACTGGCTGGCCTGTCTCTCGCGCTCGGCGCGTTCATTGCAGGACTGATCGTCTCCGAATCGGAATACAGCCACCAGGCGATGGCGGAAATCCTGCCCTTCCGGGACAGCTTCAACAGCCTGTTCTTCATCTCGATCGGGATGCTGCTCGATTTGCGGATCCTGCTGGCCCATCCTGTTCTGGTGACGGGCCTGGTCGTCGCGCTCGTGGGCGGGAAGATGGTCACGACTGCAGGGGCGGCGGCGATCACTGGCTACTCGTGGAGGGCGGCGGTGCTCACCGGTATCGCTGTCGCTCAGGTCGGGGAGTTCTCCTTCATCCTCGCCAAGGTTGGCAAGAGCGTCGGGCTTCTGCCTGGCGAGTCGTTCCAGGTGTTTCTGACCGTGTCGGTCTTGACACTGCTCCTCACGCCGTTTCTGCTGCAAGCCTCCCCGCGACTGGCGAAGCGCGCGGAAGCACTCCAGCGGCTTCGACGATGGCTGCCGGAGCGCCAGCCTGATTCCCACGGAATCCCGTCCCGCCACCTTCGGGACCACACCATCGTAGCGGGCTACGGAGTAAACGGACGAAACCTGGTCCAAGTCCTGCGGGAGAGTGAAATCCCGTTCGTGGTGGTCGATGTGGACGGAGAAACCGTCCGCCAAGAACAAAAGAAGGGAATCCCGATCGTGTTCGGGGATATCACGCATCCACAGGTCCTCCGCCGACTTGGCATTCAGGACGCACGCGCCTTTGTGCTTGCGATTTCCGACCCGATTGCCACCCGACAGGCGGTCACGGTGGCTCGCCAGCTCAGTCCGGCTATCCACATCATTGCGCGAACCCGCTATCTGCGCGAGATCGAAGACCTGCGCACGACGGGTGCCGATCAA
>VBOO01000199.1 GCA_005877505.1 Nitrospirota bacterium | reverse complement strand
CTGGCGCGCCAAGAAAGCGGCGTACTTGACGGTCGTCGGATTTGCTGGCGTGGTCTTCACGCTGGTGGGCGTGATGCTGAAAGGACAGCATTCCTTCGTATAGCCCGGATGATCCATGAATACCTACTGCGCCATCCGATCCTCTCGCCCGGCGGGGCTTTTCTCGTTCGGCCTCCTCGCCGTACTGCTGCGAGTACGCTTTCGTCGTCCTTACTTGCGAGAAGCCCCGGCGGGCTTCGGTCTCGGCCGTCTCGCTACGGCATTTATGGATAATCCGGGCTAGCCATGAATATCATTGCGGTCGGATTGAACCATCGCACGGCGCCGGTCGAACTCCGGGAGCGGTTTGCCGTGTCCGAAAGTCGCCTGCCGGAAGCGCTCGCGCGGCTGAAGCGGTGGCCCGGGATTGACGAGGGGGTCATCCTCTCGACGTGCAATCGGGTCGAGGTGTATGCCGTCGTCAAGGAGACCGTTCATGGCGTCGAGTCGCTGAGAGACTATCTGATGACGCTTGCCCCTGATAACAGCCTGGAGCGGCTGGAGCCCCACCTCCATTGCCTGCACGGGGCGGAGGCCATCCGCCATCTCTTCCGGGTCGCCGCTAGTCTGGACTCCATGGTGGTGGGGGAACCGCAGATTCTCGGGCAAGTCAAGGAAGCCTACGAGGCGGCCTTGACCCACAAGACGACCGGGGTGGTGCTGAACAAAGTGATGAAGAAGGCCATCTCTACCGGAAAACGAGTGCGCACCGAAACGGGGATCGCCGAGAATGCCGTGTCGGTCAGTTACGCCGCCGTCGAGCTGGCCAAGAAGATCTTCCAGAACCTGTCGGAGAAAACGGTCCTGCTCGTCGGGATCGGCGAGATGGGAAAACTGGCGGCCCGCCATCTCATCGGCGCGGGCGTGCGCCAGGTGATGATCGCGAACCGGAACTACGAACGCGCCATCGACGTGGCCACGCGGTTCAACGCGCTGCCCGTGCCCTTCAACCAGGTCCACCATGAAATGGCGGGCGCGGACATCGTGCTCTGCGCGACGGCTGCGGACACCTATGTGATTGGGCCCGATGATGTCCACCAGGCGCTACGGTCTCGTAAGAACCGCCCCATGTTCCTGATCGACATCTCGGATCCCCGCAATATCGACCCGGCGGTCGGTTCGCTGGACAACGCTTACCTCTATAATATTGACGACCTGCAGAGTCAGGTCGTGACGAACCTGGAACAGCGCCGGCTGGAAGCGCTCAAAGCCGAAGACATCGTCCGGGTGGAAGTGCCGCCGGTCATGGTCTGGCTGAAGTCGCTGGAGGTCGTCCCGACCATTGTGGCGTTGCGCCGCAAGGCCGACAGCCTCCTCCGTGAGGAAAGCGACCGGGTTCTGGCCAAGCTGGGGCCGTTGTCCCCCCGGCAGCGCGAACTCGTCGAAGAGCTGGCGACCGCGATCACGAACAAACTCCTGCACAGCCCGCTTATTGCGCTCAAGGCCGAAGCTGATTCCTCAAACGGCGCCCTCTTTGCGGAGACCGCGCAACGGCTCTTCGAACTCGAAAAGGAGTTGGAGAGTATCGCCAAGGCGCAACCGAGCGAACAGGAGCGCGGATGAACGACACGCCTCGTGCTCGCGTCTTGACCTGCCCTCGCTGCAAGGGATCCTACTTGGGGGCACCCCACGAGCAGTTACCCGATTGTCCCCATTGCGGATATGACTATCGGAGCCGGGACGGCCTCAGGCTCGATCTGCTCTTTCTGATGGTTCTGATCGTTGCCATGGTCGGATTCCTGTTGCTCACGTCGAATTATCGGATCGGGATCGTGGGGTCATCACACTCCCAGGCGGTCCAGCAGGACCGGCCGGAGAAGCTTCCGGGTCGGTAGGATGATGATCACGTGCGGTATTGAATATCGCGGCACGGATGATCGACGTGTCGCGTCCAGCTAGCGGTTGACATGGCGCAGGCAGTTCGAGAGTTGGTGATCGGCACCCGCGGCAGCAAACTGGCCCTCTGGCAGGCCGAGTGGGTGCATGCACGCCTGCGCGAGCTGGAGCCTGAGCTCGCGGTGTCGGTCAAGCGGATCAAGACGACCGGGGACAAGATCCTCGACACGCCGCTGGCCACCATCGGAGGCAAGGGCCTGTTCGTCAAGGAGATCGAAGAGGCCCTGTTGCGCGGCGAGATCGATCTGGCCGTGCATAGCATGAAGGATGTCCCGACGCATCTGCCGGCTGAGCTGGAGATCCTGGCGATTCCGGAACGGGAAGATCCACGGGATGTCCTCATCACGCTCAACCACGTGACCCTGGAGCGGCTCATGCCGGGGTCCCGGATCGGGACCAGCAGCCTGCGACGCCAGGCGCAGCTCCTGCACTACCGCCCCGATCTGTCCTTCCAGATCTTGCGCGGCAACCTGGATACCCGGCTGCGCAAACTCGAGGCCGGCGAGTACGACGGAATTATCCTTGCGGCGGCGGGCATCAAGCGGTTGGGCTGGAGCGATCGCGTGACCGAATACCTCTCGCCGGACGTCTGCCTGCCGGCCATCGGGCAGGGGGCCTTGGCGCTCGAAGGCCGTGCGGATGACGGCTTCGTGCGGGAGGTGGTGGCGCGGTTGGATCACCATCCGACCCGCATGGCGGTGACAGCCGAGCGGGCTCTCCTGGAGCGCTTGGAAGGGGGGTGTCAGGTCCCCATTGCGGCCCACGCCGCCATCACGAATGGCACCGTGACGCTGAGCGCGCTCATTGCCGGAGTTGATGGGCGTCGCCTGGTGCGCGATTTGCTCCACGGCCCCATGGGCGACGCGCATCGGCTCGGCGTCCAGTTAGCTGAGCGCTTACTCGCGCATGGAGGCGACGAGATCCTCAAGGAGATCTACGGAAGGGCCTGATGAAGACCGGCAGAGTCTATTTGGTGGGCGCCGGGCCGGGGGATCCGAAGTTGTTGACCCTTCGCGGGAAGGAATGCCTGGAGCAGGCCGACGTCGTGATCTACGATTACCTCGCCAACCCGGCGCTGCTGGAGCACGTGCCACCCGAGGCCGAGCGGATCTACGTGGGCCGGCGGGGTCGCGGACAATATGGCGATCAAGCAGAGATCAACCGGCTGATGATCGACCGCGCACGGGCCGGCAAGGTTGTGGTGCGTTTGAAAGGGGGCGATCCTTTCGTGTTCGGCCGTGGCGGGGAGGAGGCCGAGGCGGTCGCGGAGGCCGGAGTCCCCTTTGAGGTGGTGCCGGGCGTCACCTCCGCGGTTGCGGCTCCGGCCTATGCCGGCATCCCGGTCACCCACCGCACGCTGGCCTCGAGCGTTGCCTTGGTCACCGGCCACGAGGATCCTCTGAAGCCGTCGCCGACAGTCGAATGGGACCGCCTGGCCGCGACGAGCGGCACGGTCGTCTTCTTGATGGGAATGAAAAATTTGCCGGCGATCGTCGCGCACCTGACCGCGGCCGGTCGGCCGGCGACCACGCCGGTCGCCTTGATCCGGTGGGGCACGCGGGCCGAGCAGCGCACCGTGATCGGAACCCTGGCGGACATCGTGCGGAAAGCTGAGGAAGCGAGACTGGAGCCTCCCACGGTCATCGTGGTGGGCGAGGTCGTGCGATTGCGCGAGAAGCTCA
>VBOO01000198.1 GCA_005877505.1 Nitrospirota bacterium | reverse complement strand
AGGCTTGTCTCCCCGGCGCCTGCGTCCAGCGGCAGCCCGTTCTTTGCCGTTGTCTCCAGCACCCGCACCGTCGTAGTCCCCACGGCGACGATTCGCCCTCCGGCTGCCCGTGTCTCGTTCACCAGCTTGGCCGTCGCGGCGGGCAGCTCGTACCATTCCGGGTCCATCACGTGCCGGCGGATGTCCTCGCAGGTGACCGGCTTGAAGGTGCCCGGCCCCACGTGCAGCGTGACGTACGCCGTCCTGACGCCTTTTGCGGTGAAGGCGCGCAACAGCGGCTCTGTGAAGTGCAGGCCAGCGGTCGGCGCGGCCACCGCGCCGGGACGGCGCGCGAACACGGTCTGGTAGTGGACGCGGTCATCGTCAACAGGCGCGCGATGGATATAGGGCGGCAGAGGCATCTGCCCGGCCTTCTCCGCATAGGCGAGGACGTCCACACCCCCCGGGAAGGTGATGACGGCGTGCCCGCCTTCGCCGGCGGTGGTCACGCTCGCGAGGACGCCGTGCGGCAGCTCCACCTGCTGGCCGGACCGCACGTGGCCGCGCACGAGGGCGTGCCATTGGTTCGCGTCCCCGCCCCTTTTGACCAATAGGACCTCCACCTTGCCTCCGCTTGGTTTTTTGCGGCCCGGCAGGCGCGCGGGAATGACCTGCGTGTCGTTGAGGACGAGCAGGTCGTTCGGCAGGAGGAGCGTGGGAAGCTCGTCAAAGCGATGGTGGGCCAGCGCGCCGCTACGCCAATCCACGACGAGGAGCCGGGCGTGGTCACGGGGCTCGATCGGGTGTTGGGCGATCAGGGACTCGTCGAAGGGATAGTCGAAGTCCTCCAGCCGCATGGGGCGACTATCGGCGCGGGAGCGAGTTGAGGTCCCGGATGTCTGCGCCGGGATAGTAGTAGCGCAGGATCGTCTCCGCGCTGTAGCCGCGCTCGGCCAGCTCCTTGGCGCCCCACTGGCAGAGCCCGACGCCATGGCCATTGCCGCGCCCGGCGAACAGGACCTTTAGCCCGACCACGTCGAAGTCGAACTGGGTGCTCGGCAGCACGAGATAGCCGAGCACGCGGCGCAGGTCATCGCCTTTGATGTAGAGCTCGCCGCCCGAGTGCAGGATGCGGACCTGGACGACCCGCCCGGCCTTGGTATAGGCGGCGGGAGCGAGACTGGCGATGACGCCGACGGGGAAGCCCTCGTCCCGGAGCCGCTGTTCGAGCATCGGGAGCCCCACGTCGGTCCGCCACTGGTACCAGGGCGAGTTCAGGTCGAACGGGCATTCGACCCCCTTGAGGTAGGGCATGTCGACGGCCCACACGTTCCAGGCGTCCTCGGTGAGTCCGGCCGCAGTAGATGAGAAGACGGCGAGAATCGGCTCGTCGCGATAGGCCAACACGAGGTCGCGGGTGTCGTCCACGGCGCGGGCGGCCGGGCCGGCCGCCGCGGCGCGCCCGCGGTACAGGTACACCTGGTCCTTGATCGAGGCCACCACGTCGAAGTCCTTCCTGGCGTTCTGCCGCATCTTGTAGAGCGCGTACGTGCGCGTGGCGACGGCCTGGACCTTCAGCGCTTCGGGATGCCAGGCGGCGCTCATCTCTGAGGGGACGACGCCCTTCACATAGTCCTCGAGCGGCAGTTCGTTGATCGCCAGCAGCTTGCCGTTCTGGAGCTTGACGATCACGTGGCCGCCCACGGTGATGCCGTTGAGGGTGAGCTCGCCGTCTCGCCCGCGCACGTCGAGGCGGTCGGATCGCAGGGGCTGGCTGTCCATAATGAGTCCAGACGGTCCGGCCGTCACGGTGATCCGCTCGTTCGAGTCGACCGTATCGTTCGACGCCCGGACCATGAGGCCCGAGGACGATGCCACCGTCACCGAGTCCGCATTTTGGAAGATGGCCACCCGGATGGTTTCGCTGGCCTGCGCCCGCGCAGGCCCGAGGACCGGCGCGGCAAGAAGCAAGGCGAGGGCCGCCGTCATGCAGGCGCGCGTCATGCTATTTGCGGAGCAGGAGCCACGCCAGCAGGCTCAGGATGACGCTGGCCAGGATGCTGGTGGTGATGGGGAAGTAGAACGTGAAGTTGTCACGCTTGATCAGGATGTCGCCGGGAAGCTTGCCGATCGACCCGAAAAGACCGGGGAGGCGTCCGGCAAAGACGAGAACGGCCCCCATCAGCATGATCAAGATTCCGATCCCGATCAGGATCTTGCCGAAGCCGCTTATGTCCATCTTTGAACGCAGAATGCAGAACGGTGAATGCTGAATTCAGGATTCATCGTTCATAGTTCCGCAGCGTTAGCGTGCGGCGGCAATCAACTCTTCCGCGATCTGGATTGCATTCAGGGCCGCCCCTGTGTAGGGGAGCGACCATCCCCCTCCGCCGGCAGAGCCGGACGGAGCCTCCCCCTCCCTACGCTCGACTTCGCTCGCTGTCACGGGGCGGCCTTAATCAACTCTTCCGCGATCTGGATTGCATTCAGGGCCGCCCCTTTACGCAGGTTGTCTCCCACGATCCAGAGGTTGAGGCCGTTGGGAATGGACTCGTCCTCGCGGATGCGGCCCACGTACACCTCGTCCTTCCCCGCCACGTCGATCGGCATCGGATAGATCCTGTGGACCGGGTCGTCGTAGAGCAGGACCCCGGGCGCCTCGCAGAGAATGGCGCGGGCCTCATTGGCCGTCAGCTTCTTCTCGGTCTCGATGTTCACCGACTCTGAATGGCCCACGTACACCGGCACCCGCACGGTCGTCGCCGTCACCCGGATCGAATCGTCGCCCATGATCTTACGCGTCTCGTTCAGCAGCTTCATTTCTTCCTTCGTGTACCCGTTCGGCAGGAAGTCGTCGATCTGCGGCAGGCAATTGAACGCGATCTGATACGGATAGACCTTGGGCGAGGGTTCCTTGAAGGAGAGCAGGTCCTGCGCCTGCTCCAGCAACTCGTCCATCGCCTCCTTGCCGGTGCCGGACACGGATTGGAACGTGGTCACGACGATCCGCCGGATGCGTGCCCGGTCGTGCAGGGGCTTCAGCGCGACCACCATCTGGACCGTGGAGCAGTTGGGGTTGGCGATGATGCCCTTGTGCTTGACGATCTCGGCGCGGTTGACCTCCGGCACCACCAGGGGCACATCCTTCCCCATGCGCCAGGCGGAGCTGTTGTCGATCACCACCGCGCCGGCCCTGGCGGCGATGGGGGCGAACTCCCGGCTGATGTCGGCGCCCGCCGAGAAAAGGGCTATGTCCACGCCCTCGAAAGAGTCCATCGTCAGCTCCCGGACGGCAAGCTCCTGATCATGGAAAATCACGCGCTCGCCGGCCGACCGGAACGAGGCCAGCGGCCGCAGCACGGCGACGGGGAACTTGCGCTCCTCCAAGACCTCGATCATCTCGGCGCCGACGGCGCCGGTTGCCCCGACGACCGCGACGGTATATGCTGATTTCTGCTTCATGACGCGCTATTCTAACCTAAACGGAATCCGATCGCCACCCGCGGCCGGTTTTTCCTCAGCCACAAGAACCTGAAGAAATCTTCATTGTATTTTCATGTGCCATTCATGTCGGGAATGTAGGATTTTTTACAAGCGGGACCCATTCACGAGGAGGGTGAGCATGAAGACTCTAACCGTTCGGATGATCATGGTGATCCTGGCTGTGGCGGTCTGCATGGTGCCGGTGGCATGGGCGGCGGAAGCCGGTGACGGCGATAACTCTCCCGCCAACGTCGGGCTGGGGGTTGCCAGTGTCCTGTGCTCCATCCCGTATGGCGCGGCCAAAATCGGGCTGGCGATCTTGGGCGGCGTGACGGGAGCCTTTACCTACGTCCTGTCCGGCTTCGACAAGCAGGCGGCGGATGCGGTTTGGTACACGACGATGGCAGGCGACTACCTGGTGACCCCGGACAATTTGCAGGGCAAGAAAGCGCTCCGCTTCACCGGCGTCCCGCCGGAGAGTGTCAGTGATGGGCACTAAGCCATTTCGGAATCCTTTGTTAAGAGAAGGGGGTGAGGAGACGATGAGGACGATCCTTGCAGCGCTGTTTGCAATCATGATCGGCGTGGTGTTTGCCGGGTCCACCTTCGCGGCTGAACAAAAGACGGCCGCTCCTCCTGCGACTAAGGTAGCCACCGGGGAGATGAAGAAAGAGGAAAGCAAGAAGGACGAGAAGGCTGTGAAGAAACACAGCAGGAAGC